>DATBXI010000186.1:0-14739 GCA_036514355.1 Desulfuromonadaceae bacterium | reverse complement strand
CACCCGCCGCTGGTGTCATGACGTTGTCTGCCGTGCTGCCGGCGTCCTCGGCGCCGGCAGGTGCCGGCTCCTGGTGCAGGGAAAGCTCGTCATCCAGCATGCTCAGTTCATTATCCTGACTGTCGTCCTGCTGTTGCGGGGTGTTGCCGGTTGGCGCGGCCTGCCCGAAAAGGTCGTCCGTGGACGCAAACAGGTCGCCCCCCTCGGGTATCTGGAAGGGATCGTCGAATACGGGCCCGGCGTGGCCGCCAGTGGCCGCCCCCTGGGGGAAGCCCGGCACCTCTTCGTCGCCGAAAAAGGAAAACTCGTTTTCCTCCTGGTGCTGGTCCGCATCGGAGTGCTGGCCGGTACTGATATCGGCAAATGGATCGTATTTCTGGTTCATAGTTGGGACCTAAGGCAAATGAGCGTGCCGGAACTGGCTCTCACGATGTCATCGCTGCTCCTGGGATCGAGGGACGAGACGGCGCTTGCGCCATCCGCCCCTTTTGAGTACAGATCGTAATCCGTGTTCAGATCCCCACCGCCGGAATCCTCCAGCGGCGCGGCCCCATCCCCCAGGACCTGATATTCATACGGCCTGCCCCAGGGATCGAACAGGTTGCCCATGCCGGCATCCGAAAGCGTGGCGGGCAGGGCATTGTGGTCAATGTAATAGGCGCTGATCGCCTGGTCTATGGTGCGAATATCCGCGGTTGACCGGGAGTTCTTGGCGCGGGAAATATAGGAGCTGTACATGGGAATCGTCAGGGTTGCCAGGATCCCAATGAGCGCGACGACAACCAGCAGTTCGACGAGCGTGAACCCTCGGTGGTCCGCAAGGGGGCGGATACAACCGGTTTTTGAACAAAAGGGTATTTTCACGTCATGAGACCTGAAATTTCGTTCTTGTTTCCGGTGCGTTTATCTCGCCAGACAAGTTGATCCATTTTGTACCCCAAAGCGCATCTGCCGTCTATAACATATTTGATCGCAGAGATCGTTTGATGATTGTTGCCCAGCCGCTGAGTGAATCGTGGTCGGTTTCTGAATTGCAACTTTGGCGCCAGCCGCAAACTGACCGATTCTCCTCCAGCAAACAGGCACTATTTCTCCTCACGCCTAGTTTTAGGGAAAAACGTGCAGAGAAAAAGTGCCAATTTTTGTCATGGCATGGCCGAAATATTGCCAGTCAGGTGCGGGACGTTTTTCCCGGGAATGATGCGTCGGGGTGGGGAGAGGTTTTTGTACTGTTATTTCCGGCAGAGGGCTATAATTTGATCATGCAGCTAACAGAGAAACCTACGGGAAAGGGGTAACGCCATGACATTTTTCATACTTGCATTCGTCATAGGGTCGGTCCTCCTGTTTGTCACCGCTTGGGTCAGCTACAAAAGACATATGGCCATTCATGACATCGACCTGATGGCGGGGGATGAAGGGGAGGATTAACCTGCCTTAGTACACGGTACAGTGTAACGCAAACGGCCGCCCCGATGGACGGCCGTTCGTGTTTTTATGTCTTATTACAGCTTGGCCAGCTTGTGGCAGAGCAAACAGCGATTCTTGGGAGGGTGGTTGGGGGGGAAGGGGATCCCGCGCTCCTTATGGCACGGTTCGCAGTAGACCTCGGCCCCCTTCTTGTCCGGCTTGAAAAAGGCGCGCTTGAAAAGCGATGCGTCGGCGCCGGGTGCGTTGCGGTAAGCGGCTTCGTAGACGATGCGGTGGGTGTCGTTGTGCGGCACCGGTTTGGTTTTTTCCTTGCCCGAGATGGCGATAAATATTCCCACGATAACGACCAGCAGGCCCCCAAAGAGCCAATCACGTTTATCCAGTTTCATTCAGCTTCTCTCTTTCGATGTGGAGACAGCATGCGCTGCCCGTCAGTCCGATTTTATCAGCGAGAAATAGATGATGACCCCGCCGATCACCAGGCCGCCGCACACGAAGGGGATCAGGGATTTCACCGAGAGTTGTTCGCCGGGCGCCGGCATGGCGTAGCGCAGGATCACGATCATCCCGATCAGTGCGAACAACGTCAGCAGCACGATTTTGGACTTCTTGATCACGCCGTAGAAAAAAACCACCGCAATGCAGAGCAGAACGGCCGGATGGGTGAAGATCTGCTTCAGGGTCAGGTTCTGCACGGTTGTCATCAGGTTGGCGGTTTCAAAGGGGCGCAGGGCTTCGGCTGTTTTGTCCAGAAATTGTTGTTTGTCCATGAGCACTCCGTCTCAGTATACAAGTGCGACCTCGGGTCGCCAGGATTGAATGGTAGAACAAGCCGCCAGGTTCGGCAAGCAAAATGAAACGGCCCGCTCCAGGGGCGGGCCGGGGTCGTTCAGCTCAGGAATTCCATCACCTTGTCCAGGAACCCCTTTTTCAGGGGATGGACATCCTCGCCGCTGATCTTGGCGAATTCCTCCAGCAATTCCTTCTGCTTCTTGTTGAGATTGATGGGGGTTTCCACCCGGACGATCACCAGCTGGTCGCCGCGGCCATACCCCTGCAACGAGGGGATGCCCTTGCCGCGCAGGCGGTAGATCTTGCCCGATTGGGTGCCGTCGGGGATCTTCATGGCAACCTTGCCGTCCAGGGTCGGCACCTCGATCTCGCATCCCAGGGAGGCCTGGATGAAGCTGATGGGGAACTCGCAGATGACGTTGTTGTCCTCACGCTGGAAAATGGGATGTTCCTGGACGCTGATGGCCACGTACAGGTCGCCGTTGGGCCCCCCTTTGCCCTGGCCCCCCTCGCCGGTCAGCTTCAGCCGCGAGCCGGTTTCCACGCCTCCCGGCACCTTGACCGACAGGTTCTTGTTGTCCTTGACGCTCCCCTTGCCGCGGCAGTCGGGGCAGGGGTTGTCCACGATCTTTCCTTCTCCCTGGCACTGGCCGCAGGTCTTGCTGACGCTGAAAAAGCCCTGCTGGTAGCGCACCTGGCCCGCACCCCGGCAGGTGGGGCACACCTTGGGATCCGTGCCGGGGCGGGAGCCCGTGCCGCTGCAGGTTCCGCAGCGCTTGGCAAAGGGGACCTCGATCCGCTTTTCAACGCCGAAAGCGGCCTCCTCGAAACTGATCTCCATGTTGTAGAGCAGGTCGTCGCCCCGCCTCCCCTGGGCGCGCCCCCGGCCGCCTCCACCGAAGATATCGCCGAAGATGTCGCTGAAGATATCGCCGAAGGGGGTGCCGGCACCGAACCCACCGAATCCGCCGCTGGAGAACCCGCCCCCGGACAGGCCGGCGTGGCCGAACTGGTCGTACTGGGCCCGTTTCTGGGCGTCGGAGAGCACCTCATAGGCCTCGGAGGCTTCCTTGAACCGCTCCTCGGCCGCCTTGTCGCCGGGATTCTTGTCCGGGTGGAACTGGAGGGCGACCTTGCGGAAGGCCTTCTTGATCTCCACCTCGGAGGCGTTGCGGTGAACCTCCAGAACCTCGTAATAATCGCGTTTTTCGCCGTTTGCCAAGATGATGTCCTTTTTGTTGCGTAATACACGTGTAGGGGCGACCGGCCGGGCGCCCCTACGATGTGCGTCAATGGAGTTAACCAGGGGCGACCGACCGGCCGCCCTTATTTCTTCTTGTCGTCCTTGACCTCTTCGAAGTCCGCATCGACCACCTTTTCGTCCTTGGCTCCCGACTGGGCGGACTGCTCGGCGCCGGTCGCGGCTTCTTCGCCGCCGGTCTGGGTCTTGGCATACATGGCCTCGGCCAGCTTGTGGGCCGACTGGGCCAGCTCGTCGGTGGCCTTTTTGATGGCCTCGGCGTCCTCACCCTCCATGACCTTCTTCAGTTCGGCGATCTTGTTCTCGATGGTGCCCTTTTCCACGGGATCGATCTTGTCGCCGAATTCCTTGAGCGACTTTTCGGTGCTGTAGACCATGCTGTCGGCATGGTTGCGGGCCTCGATGGCCTCGCGCTTCTTCTTGTCCTCCTCGGCGTGGGACTCGGCGTCGCGCACCATCTTGTCGATCTCCTCCTTGGAGAGGCCGCTGGAAGCGGTGATGCGGATGGACTGCTCCTTGCCGGTGCCCAGGTCCTTGGCCGAGACATGAACGATGCCGTTGGCGTCGATGTCGAAGGTGACCTCGATCTGGGGCACGCCGCGCGGTGCCGGCGGGATGCCCGACAGCTCGAAGTTGCCGAGGGTCTTGTTGTCCCGGGCCATCTCACGCTCCCCTTGGAGCACATGAATGGAAACGGCCGGCTGGTTGTCGGCGGCCGTGGAGAACACCTGGCTCTTGCGGCAGGGGATGGTGGTGTTCTTCTCGATCAGCTTGGTCATGACGCTTCCCAGGGTCTCGATGCCCAGGGAAAGCGGGGTCACGTCCAGGAGCAGCACGTCCTTGACGTCCCCTTTCAGCACGCCACCCTGGATGCCGGCGCCGATGGCCACCACCTCGTCCGGGTTGACCCCTTTGTTGGGGGTCTTGCCGAAGATGTCCTCGACCTGTTTCTGCACGGCCGGCATGCGGGTCATGCCACCCACCAGGATCACTTCGTCGATGTCGCTGGGCGACAGGCCGGCGTCCTTGAGGGCGGTGCGGCAGGGGCCTTCCAGCTTGGCCAGGAGCTGGGCGCAGATCTGCTCCAGCTTGGCGCGGGAGAGTTTCATGGTCAGGTGCTTGGGGCCCGAGGCATCGGCGGTGATGAAGGGGAGGTTGATGTCGGTCTCCAGGGAGGTGGAGAGCTCGCACTTGGCCTTCTCGGCCGCCTCTTTCAGGCGCTGCAGGGCCATCTTGTCGCCGCGCAGGTCGATCCCCTGGTCCTTCTTGAACTCGTCGGCGATCCAGTCGATCACCAACTGGTCGAAGTCCTCGCCACCCAGGAAGGTGTCGCCGTTGGTGGACTTGACCTCGAACACGCCGTCGCCCAGTTCCAGGATGGAAATGTCAAAGGTGCCGCCCCCCAGGTCGAAGACCGCCACCTTTTCCTCTTTCTTCTTGTCCAGGCCATAGGCCAGGGCAGCGGCGGTTGGCTCATTGATGATGCGCAGGACGTTCAGGCCCGCGATCTTGCCGGCATCTTTGGTGGCCTGGCGCTGGGAATCGTCGAAGTAGGCCGGCACGGTGATCACGGCGTCGGTGACGGTCTCGCCCAGATAGTCCTCGGCGGTCTTCTTCATCTTCTGCAGCACGATGGCCGATATTTCGGGCGGGGAGTAGCGCTTGTCGCGCACCTCGACCCAGGCGTCGCCGTTGTCGGCCTTGACGATCTTGAAGGGGGATATGGCGATGTCCTTTTTGACCGCCTCCGATTCGAACTTGCGGCCGATCAGGCGCTTGATGGCGTACAGGGTGTTTTCCGGGTTGGTGACGGCCTGGCGTTTGGCCTGCTGGCCCACCAGACGCTCACCGCTGTCGGCAAAGGCCACCATCGAGGGGGTTGTGCGGCTCCCCTCGGCATTGGCGATAACGACCGGCTCGCCCCCCTCCATGATTGCGACGCAGGAGTTGGTGGTTCCCAGGTCGATTCCTATTACCTTGCTCATGATGTGATATTCCTCCTTTGAGTCTTTCTATCTGGAAAGCTAATAATCGCTTTGGGAAAAAACAAGGGCAGGAAGAAAAAAAGTTCGAAGTTCGAGGTTCGAAGTTCGATGAAAACCTCGAACATAGAACCTCGAACCTGGAACCGCCTTTATCCTTTGGGTGCCGTTGCCACCGACACCATGGCGGGCCGCAGCAAGCGCTCCTTCAGCATGTACCCTCTCTGGAACTCCTCCACCACGGTGTTGGGCGAATATTCCTCGGTCGGCACCTGGGACATGGCCTGGTGATACGCCGGATCAAAGGGGGCCCCGGCCGCCGCCACGGGGGTGACGCCGAACTTCTTCAGGGCCGCCAGCAGCATGCTGTGGGTCATGCGGATGCCCTCCACCACTGCCGAGTTCCCTTCCTCGCCCACATGGGCCAGGGCACGCTCCAGGTTGTCCACCACCGGGAGGATCTCCTCGATCAGGGATTTGGTGCAGTAATTGAGCAGCTCCTCTTTTTCCCGGTTGGCCCGTTTCCGGAAGTTCTCCAGGTCGGCCCGCTCACGCAGGAAACGGTCCCAGTTCTCGTGGCATTCCTTCTCCTTGGCGGCCAGCTGCTGCTCCAGGTGCTGAATGCGCCCTTCCGGAGTGGTCGGTTCCGCGGAGGCCTCTCCAGCGGGAGTCTCGGGGGCTGCGTTGATGGTGTCGTGTTTTGTTTCGTGCTTTTTCATGGTTCGTAGGTAGTCCTTTTGAAGTCGAATGGTGAGGTCAGACGTCGTTGAGCAGCCTGCTCACCAGTCGCGCGGTGTAGTCCACGATGGGAATGACGTTGGAATAGCCCATGCGGGTGGGGCCGATAATCCCCAGCAGTCCCACGGTATTGCTGCTGGTGACGAAGCGCGAGGTGATCATGCTGACCCCGGCCGACCGGCTGACCGGCGTCTCCGAGCCGATATAGATCTGCACCCCCTCGGCCGCCATGCAGCGGTTCAGCAGTTGCAGCAGGTGTCCCTTTTCCTCAAAGGCGCGGAAGATCTCCTGCATCCGGCGCACATCGTTGAATTCGGGCTGGTCGAGGATGCGCGCCTGCCCCTCCACGAAGATCTCCTCGTCCTCCTCCATGGTCACGGCCTGCTGGCTGATCCGGAGCGCGCGGGACATGAGGCGGTCGTACTGCACCTTCTCCGATTGCATCTCCTTCAGGATGCACTCCCGGACCTGGGAGATGGTCAGCCCCTGCATCAGGTCATTCAGGTAGTTGCCCATCCGGATCAGGTCGTCCTGGGGGATGTCCTCCTCGGTCTCCACCAGGCGGTTCTGGACCGAGCCGTTGCTGGAGACCAGGATGGCGAGCACCCGGTGGGCGCCCAGGCGCAGGAACTCGATGTGGCGGAACACGTCGGCGATAAAGCTGGGTGCCACCACGATGCCGATATAGTTGGACAGGGAGGAAAGGGTGCGGCTGGTCTCCTTGAGCATGTCCGACAGCCCGGCCCCTGTCTGGCGGCAGCGGCGGATGATCTGCCGCTTTTCCTCGCGGGTAACCTGGCGGAGCGCGACGAGCGAATCCACGTAAAACCGATAGGCCTTTTCGGTGGGTATCCTGCCGGCCGAGGTGTGGGGCGAGGTCAGCAGCCCCATCTCCTCCAGGTTGGCCATGACGTTCCTCACCGTGGCCGGGGAAAGCGTCAGGGCGTGGCGACGCGCGACGGTGCTGCTGCCGACCGGCTCGGCCGTGGCGATGTAATCTTCGACGATCGCCTCGAGTATCTGCCTGCTTCTTGGTGAAAGTTCCACATCCATGGCCAGACCCCAAAAAATTAGCACTCAGAGTCGCAGAGTGCTAAAATCTACTTACAAATTAATCAGTAGCACCGTATTTGTCAAGGACCAATTCACCCGGCGCCCGAGAGGGTGACGTCCGTCAAATGGCTTGCCTCGGCACGGTAAAAAAGTATATAAAGATTAATTCGACACTGTCCAAATCTGTCATCTGTCATCAGTTCAAAGGGGAAAGCAGCTGTGTCCTGGCAGGCTATCGGCATATTCGATTCAGGGGTGGGCGGCCTGACCGTCCTGCGCGAGATCGTCGGGGCGCTGCCCCAGGAAGACACCATCTACTTCGGGGATACGGCCCGGGTGCCCTACGGTACCAAGTCGCCCGAGACCGTGGCCCGGTACTCCCGCGAGATCACTGCGTTCCTGGTCCGGCGGGATATCAAGCTGCTGGTGGTGGCCTGCAACACGGCCTCGGCGGTGGCCCTGAGCGGTCTGAAACGCGAGTTCCCCATTCCGGTGGTGGGGGTGATCGAACCGGGGGCGCGGCGTGCCGCGGAGGTGTCCCGCAGCGGCCGTATCGGTGTGATCGGCACGGCCGGCACCATCAGGAGCAGCGCCTATACCCGCGCCATCAAGCGCCTGCGCCCCGACGCCGAGGTCCTGACCCGCGCCTGTCCGCTGTTCGTGCCGTTGGCCGAGGAGGGGTGGATCGACAACGAAGTGGCGCGCCTGACGGCCCAAAGCTATCTGGCGGACCTGAAGGAAGCCGGGGTGGATACCCTGGTGCTGGGTTGCACCCATTACCCGCTGCTCAAGCCGATCATCGCGGAGACCATGGGGCCCGGAGTCACGCTGGTGGATTCCGCCGAAGAGACCGCCCGCACCGTGGCCCAGATCCTGGCGAAAAAACAGCTGCTGCGCCCGGCAGCCGAGCAGGGGAACCACCATTACTATGTCAGCGATATTCCGGCCGGTTTCATCCGGGTGGGCAACCGCTTCCTGGGAGGGCGGCTGGGGGATGTGTACCAGGTCAACCTGGACGCAGACGGAGAGGAGTAGCCAACCATGTCATCCGGACGGCGCAAACGGAGTAACATCAATCTGCTCATACCGTTTCTGGTGGTGGCCCTGGTGTTCGGCATGCTGATCTGGCAGAAATACCGGGCCAGCCGCGCGGTGCCCCCAAAGCCGCATGTGGTGCAGCCGTCCGGCGCGCGCACGGCGGTGCTGTTTTTCGTGACCGACGGCAACAGACTGGGCCGGGAGGCCCGTGAGCTGGGGCCGTGCGACGGGACGGCCGCCTGCGTCAAGGACGTGCTGGATGAACTGTTCAGCGGGCCGGTGGGGGAACTGGACGAAGCCCTGCCGGAGGGGGCGGCCTTCAACGGTCTGCAAGTGACGGGTGATACGGCTGTCATCGACCTGAACCGGACCTTTGTGGATGAGCTGCCCCGCAACGGTTCGGCCGAGATGCTGGCGGTCTATTCCATTGTCGATACGGTCTGTGCCAACTTCCCGCAGATCACCCTGGTGCGGCTGACCATCGAGGGGGCGGCTGGGGCGCGACTCCATCACCTGGACCTTTCGCAACCGCTCCGTCCCGATTACTCCCTGGAGCGTGAGCCCGCTGCCGGGGAGACGGGCGCTGCAATTCCCCCATCTCGACCTACGAAGGGAACTCCATGAAACCATTCCGTGACGCCATTCGCGAACAGGTGCTGATCCTTGACGGTGCCATGGGCACCATGCTCCAGGAGCGGGGCCTCAAGGCCGGACAGTCGCCGGAGGAGCTCAACCTGACCATGCCGGACGTGGTGGCCTCGGTCCACCGCGACTACATCGAGGCCGGCGCGGACATCATCATCACCAATACCTTCGGCGGTTCCCGCTTCAAGCTGGCCCATTACGGGCTGGAGGGGCGGCTGACCGAGATCAACGCCCGGGCCGTTGAGATCGCCCGCGCCGAAGCCCGGGGGAAAGCCTACGTGGGTGCGTCCATCGGGCCGACCGGCCAGTTCGTGGAGCCGCTGGGCGAGGTTTCCTTCGACGCAATGAAGGCCGCCTTCCGGGAGCAGGCCAAGGCGCTGATCGACGCCGGGGCGGACCTGATCAGCCTGGAGACGTTCCTGGACATCAAGGAATGCCGGGCCGCGGTGATCGCCATTCGCGAGCTGTCCCGGGATATCCCGGTGATCGCCATGCTGACCTTCGACGACAACGGCCGTTCGGTGCTGGGCACCCCCCCCGAGGCGGCCGCCATCACCCTGACCGCGGCCGGCGCCGACATGGTGGGCTCCAACTGCGGCTTGGGGGTGGACGGCATCCACGACATCCTGTGCCGGATGCGGACAACGACCCCGTTGCCGCTCATTTCCCAGGCCAATGCCGGCCTGCCGCAGCTGGTCGACGGCCGGACCGTGTTCCCTGGCACGCCGCAGGAGATGACCGCCTACCATGAGCGGATGATCGCCCTGGGGGTGCGGGTGATCGGCGGTTGCTGCGGCACCACGCCGGCCCATATCCGGGCCATGAAGGCGGCCCTGGCCGGCGGGCGCTACCCATGGCAGCCGCGGGAGGAAACGTCCGGCGTCACGCTGCTCTCCAGCCGTGCCGGCTGGACCGGCGTAGGAGGAGGGAACAAGACCGCCATCATCGGCGAACGGATCAACCCCACCGGCAAGAAACTCTACTCACAGGAGTTGGCCGAGGGAAAGGTGGCCTATATCCGGCGCGAGGCCATGGAGCAGGTCCAGGCCGGGGCAACGCTCCTGGACGTGAACGTGGGTGCGCCGGGCATCGATGAGCCGGCTGCCATGGAGCGGGCCGTGTTCTGCGTCAGCGGAGCCGCCGGCGCGCCCATCGTGCTGGACTCCTCCAACCCCGCCGCCCTGGAGGCCGGCCTGAAGGCGGCCGACGGCAAGGTCCTGATCAATTCCGTCTCCGGCGAGGCCAAGAGCCTGCGTCGCGTACTGCCGTTGGCAAAAAGGTACGGCGCCGCGGTGATCGGACTGACCCTGGACAACAAGGGGATCCCCGATACCGCCGAGGGACGGCTGGCCATTGCCCGCCGCATCCGGAACGCGGCCCGCAAGCAGGGCATCCCGGATAGCGACATCATCATCGACTGCCTGACCCTCACGGTCAGCGCCGAGCAGAAGCGTGCGGCCGAGACCCTGCGGACCATCCGGCTGGTCAAGGAGCGGCTGGGGCTTGCCACGGTGCTGGGGGTCAGCAACATCTCCTTCGGTCTGCCCCAGCGGCCGCTGATCTCTTCGGCCTTCTTTGCCATGGCCATGGCGGCCGGCCTGGACGCGGCCATCATCAACCCCAAGGACAAGGCCATGATGGATGCCTGGCGCTCCGCCATGGTGCTCCTGAACCGCGACCCGCAGGCGGCCGCCTATATCGAGGCCTATCGCGGCGAGCAGGCCGCTGCCGTATCCGCGCCCGTATCCGACCGGCCGCTCTCCATCCGCGAGCGCCTGTCCCGGGCGGTGATCGACGGTGACCGGGACACCATCGTCCCCCTGGTGGAGGAGGCGCTCGCTGCCGGGGTGACGCCGATGCAGGTCAGCAACGAGGGGTTCCTGCCGGGCCTGGAGGAGGTGGGCCGCCGTTTTGAGCGGAACATCTTCTTCCTGCCCCAGGTGATGCAGTCGGCCGACACCATGCAAGCCGGCTTTGCCCGCCTGAAAGAGGAGATGAAGGGGGAGGCCTTCGAGAGCCGCGGCCGCATCCTGATGGCCACCGTGGAGGGGGACATCCACGATATCGGCAAGAACATCGTCTGCACCTTGCTGGAGAACCACGGCTTCCAGGTGTTCGATATCGGCAAGAACGTCTCGGCCGCCACCATCATCGCCAAGGCCCGGGAGAACGCGGTTGATGCCGTCGGTCTGTCGGCGCTCATGACCACCACCATGTCCGAGATGGACAATGTCATCAAGAAATTGCGGCAGGCCGGGATAAAGACCTTTACCATGGTGGGGGGAGCGGTGGTGACCCAGGAGTATGCCGACCGCATCGGGGCCGACCTGTACGCCCGGGACGCCATGGAGGCGGTGGCCAAGATCAAGGTGTTGCTGGGAACCGGGGACTAGCGACCCGGCGACCGGCAGGGATCAGGGTCGTGCCCATCCGGTCCCGAGTCGCCAATAACATATTGCAATTATTAATTCTTCTGTGCTAGCGTGAAATGAATTACGTTATTTCACGGACGGATCAGCGGATGGTCGTGGGGTTCAATCACAACGTAAGGTACAAGGGTGAGGTTTACCATGTCCAGACAGAGGACAGCGGCCTGGACAACCCCACCATCGTGACGTTGCTCTACAAGGGCGGGAGCATTCTTGCCTCCAGGAAAACCCACTATGCCGACATCCTCAAGATGGATAACCTCGAGACGGTTGTGGAAGAGCTGATGCAGGAACAGCACAAGGCAATGATGCGCCGTCTCAAATCGGGCGAATTCGACGACCGTGCCCTGTCCGCGCCCGCTGCTCCCGCCGTGGCGCCATCCGTCGCGGCCGCTTCCCCGTCTTCCGCGTCCGCCGCTCAATCGGTGGAACCTGATCAACCCAGCCCGCCACCGGTCGCCTCTGCACCCCTTCCTTCATCGCCGCGTGCGGCCGCTCCCCGAAACAGTGCCAGCCTCGATGATGCCGTCACGGCCTTCTTCGGCTCCCGGTAAGACATGCTGATGTCAGGGGCATGCCGTCACGTAACCTGTTGCCTGCTTCGCCGGGAACGCCTTAAACGCGCCGTATCGGCGCCCGGAGATCACCTGTCGTGTTCAAAAGCCTGATAACGCGGATAATCGTTACCACCATCAGCCTCCTGGTCGGGGGCATCTATATCTATACCTTTTTCAATGTTCGCCACCAGCAGTCGCAGCTCATCGATGGCGCCCGGGAAAGTACCGAACTGCTCCTGCATACGGTCGAGAGCAGCATCTACAACACCATGCATCTGGGCAACGTACAGGACGTGGGCTCCATTCTCGCCATGGTCGGGCAGCACAACCAACTGGTCGGCGTGCGCATCTTCCACCCCCACGGCGTCATCCTGCGTTCATCCAACCCGTCCGAGGTCGGCAGGACGGTGAACGTGAACGACTACAAGCTGTTCCAGAGCCCCAGAAATTACGGGATCTTCGACCTCCCCCCCTATGGCGAGGTCCTGACCATGGTCAAGCCGATCTATAACGAAGTGGCGTGTCATACCTGTCATGGCACCAAGGCGCGGGTGATCGGTATTCTCGATATAAACTATTCACTCGGCCGCACCAAGATGCAGATGCTGGAATCATCGCGCATCTTCATCGTCTCGTCGGTGGCGATCACCGTATTCCTGGCCATAGCCATCACACTGATCCTGCTGAAGTTCGTCAAGCGCCCCCTGGACAGCATCATGGACAACATGTCACGGGTGGAACGGGGGGATCTGAGCGGCAGGATCGACTACCAGGGCACGGACGAGATCGGGCGCCTTGTCAGCAGTTTCAACTCCATGGTCGACCGCCTGGACGCGGCCAAAATAGAACTGGAGCAACTTCACTTCCAGCAACTGGAGCGGGCCGACCGCCTGGCCTCCATCGGCGAGATGGCGGCCGGCATCGCCCACGAGATCAAGAATCCCCTGGCCGGCATCTCGGCGGCGGTGACCATCATCAAGGATGATCTGGCCAGCGCGGATCCGCGGTACGATATCCTCAACGAAGTCCTCCAGCAGGTGCAACGGCTGGACAAGGCGGTCAACGACCTGCTCTTCTTCGGCAAACCATCCATGCCGGAGCTGGCCTATATCGATATCAACGAAGTCCTCGACAAGACCCTCAAGTTTGCCTCCCAGCACCGTGGGCTGTTGAACATCGAGAAACGGCTCGAGCTCGCCGTTGGCCTGCCCGCCGTGTATGCCGACGGCAAGCAGATGCAGCAGGTGTTCCTCAATATCATCCTGAACGCCTTCCAGGCCATGGCGAACGGCGGCACCCTGACCATTGCCACGTGCCTGAGCACGCGGCAGGAGCGGGCTTTTGTGCAGATCAACGTTGCCGATACGGGTCCCGGTATCCCTCCCCAGATACTGGAGAAGATATTTACGCCGTCTTTCACCACCAAGGCCCAGGGCACGGGACTGGGACTGCCCATTTGCAGCAAGCTGGTCCATCTGCACAACGGAGAGATCAAGGTTGCCAGCGACGACAGAAACGGGACCGTCTTTACCGTTGAGTTGCCGGCATACGACGTACATGAAATTGACGACACGAGGAGCGAACGTGAAGCGTAACAAGATCCTGGTTGTTGACGATGAGCATCTGATCCGCTGGTCCCTGGAACAGAACCTGAAGAAACAGGGGTATGAAGTGGTTACCGCCGCAAACGGCGAGGATGCCCTGCGCTTCGGCCGCGAGGAGCAGCCCGATCTCGTGCTTCTGGACATCCAATTGCCCGGCATGAGCGGCATAGAGGTGCTGGAGCGCTTCAAGGAGTACGACGAGGAGCTCGTGGTCATCATGGTCACGGCCCAGGGGGGGCTGGATACGGCGGTGAACGCCATGCGCCTGGGCGCCCACGACTACGTCAGCAAGCCGTTCAACCTGGATGAGCTCGCGATCATCATCAGGAAGGCGCTGGAGACATCCGACCTGCGACGCGAGGTGGCCCGGCTCCGCTCCGAGACGAAAAAGACCGTTCCGCCCAATATCATCGGCGACAGCAGGCATATGAAATACCTGATGGAAGTCCTGGACAAGGTTGCCCGGAGCGAGGCCTCGACGGTGCTCGTGCAGGGAGAATCGGGCACCGGCAAGGAACTGGTGGCCAAGTGGATCCACTACAGTTCGAGCCGGGCGGACAAGCCCTTTGTCGCCATCAACTGCGCCGCGGTGCCGGCCACCCTGCTGGAAAGCGAGCTGTTCGGCCACGAAAAAGGGGCCTTCACCGATGCCAAGACCACCAAGAAGGGATTGTTCGAGCTGGCCGACGGCGGCACGGTGTTCCTGGACGAGATCGGCGACATGGAGATGGGGATGCAGGCCAAGCTGCTGCGGTTCCTGGAAGACCGCACCTTCCGGCGCATCGGCGGCGGGCGTGTCTTTACCGTGGACGTGCGCATCATCTCGGCCACCAACAAGGACTTGCAGAAATCCATCGAGGAAAAGACGTTCCGCAACGACCTGTACTATCGTCTGCAGGTTATCCCCATCTTCCTGACTCCCCTGCGGGAGCGCCGGGAGGATGTCATCCCCCTGGCCACGCACTTTATCGACATATACAACCGGGACTTCAATAAAAAGGTGCAAGGCATCGCCGCCATGGCCGAGCGGACGATGCAGGATTACAGCTGGCCCGGCAATGTACGCGAGTTGAAGAACGTCATCGAGCGGGCCATCATCCTGGGTAATGACGAAACGCTCCTCCTGGAACATCTGCCGCTGGAGATGGTGGCAAAGGCAACCTCAGAAGGGGGCGCACCGAATGGCGGTATGGCACCGGCGTCCCTGTC
>DATBXI010000185.1:0-3002 GCA_036514355.1 Desulfuromonadaceae bacterium | reverse complement strand
AAAGCCGCGGCCGGCACTGCTGTAAGCCGGCCGCGGCTCCATTGGAACTGACGCCCGACAAACTCATGTACGAGATCATGCACCATGAATCTTGACGACATACGCCGCCGCACCAATCCGTTTCATCCTTACAATCTCATGGTTGTGACGGTCTCTCTCATCGTGGTGGCCTGGTGCTGGCACTCCACGGAGATGAGCCTGTCCAAGCTGATGGAGGGGTGGGGGAACATGTCGACCTACCTGGCCGGCAATCCCGAGATCAAGGACAGCGGTTTCTTTCCGCCCGAACTGACCACCGGCAGGCTTACCAAGTATCTGCACTCCATGCTGGAAACGGTGCAGATGGCCTTTCTTGCCCTGATCCTCTCGGTACTGATCGCCTTTCCGCTCTCCTTCTTCGCCTCCAAGAACACCCTGGAGATCATCATCCCGGGCCGGCGGAGAGGATCGTTGCTGCTGAAGAAAGGGATATACACGCTGGTGAGGCTGTTTGCCAACCTCAGCCGCTCGATCAACGAGATCATCTGGGCGTTGCTGTTCGTTTCCGCCGTGGGTCTGGGGCCGATGCCCGGCATCCTGGCCCTGGGGGTGCATACCTCCGGCGTGCTGCTCAAGCTCTTTTCCGAAGGGATCGAGGCGGTCCAGCAGGAGCCTATCGACGCCCTGACCGCCACCGGCGCGGGGTTCGTCAAGGTCATCCGTTACGCCGTCTTCCCCCAGATTACCCCCTATTTCGTCTCCATGACCCTCTACCGGCTGGAGTCGGACGTACGTTCCGCCACCATCCTGGGGTTTACCGGGGCCGGCGGCATCGGGGTCTACCTGTTCGACAAGCTGAAGAGCTACGAGAACCACGACGTGACCACGATCCTGATCATTATCGTCGTGACGGTTGCCCTCATTGACCGGGCCAGCGCGGTGGTGCGGGCGAAATATACCTGATACCTGGAAAGGGACCTCTCCCCCTCCCCTTGTGGGAGGGGGGTGGGGGGAGGGGACCAATCGCATGCCGGAGGGCATAATATGGATATTCAACTGCGCGAAGCAACCGAGGACGACCTCCCGGCAGTGCTCGCACTCTACACTCAACTGGGACAGGATGACGGCTCGGTCCTCTCTCCGGACGAAGCGGGCAGGATCTTTGCGAAATTCAAGAGCTACCCGGATTACCGTATCCATGTGGCGCTCGACGGCGAAAAGGTCATAGGCACCTTTGCCCTGCTGATCATGGACAATCTCGGTCATCGGGGAACCCCCAGCGCCGTGCTGGAGGACGTGGTGGTCGCGGAGGAGCTGCGTGGCACGGGAATCGGCACGGCCATGATGGCGTACGCCAACGACCTCTGCCGGGAGAAAGGGTGCTACAAGATGACCTTCTCCAGCAACATCAACCGTGAGGCTGCGCATCGTTTTTACGAGTCGCTCGGCTTCAGGAAGCACGGATACAGCTTTTACGTTACCTATGAATGATGCTACCGGAGACTCAATGTACAGTTCAGATCTGACGACAGCGGTTATCGGCATGGAAGAGCACGAGGTGGACGAACTGATCGGACTGTTCGCCGCCCAGGAGGTCACCATAACCCGACCGCCCCGCTCCGGCCTGATAATGATGACCGCCACCGACAGCTTTGGTGCGGATTTCCATCTGGGCGAGGTGCTGGTGACCGAGGCGGCGGTAATGGTAGCCGATGTCGAGGGATTCGGCATGGTAATCGGCGAGGAGCCGCGCAAGGCCATGGCCCGGGCCACTGCCGATGCGCTTCTGCGTGCCGGCCGGCCCGAGGGACTCTGCGAGGCCGTACTGGGCTGCCTGGAACGATCCCACATGCGCCAGGCGGCCCGGCGGGCCGAGGATGCGGCCCTGACCGCCACAACACGGGTCAGTTTTGATCTCATGGCGGGGGCCTGAACATGCAGAGCGACGCCATAATCAGGGATCACGCCATGTTCAGGACCCTGCTCAGCGCCATAAGCAGGCCGGGCAGCGTCTGCCCATTGCCGTACCCGGGAGAGGTGTCCGGGCAAAGCCGTTTGCTGGGCGAGATGCTGCACTGCCTGATGGACAATGAAGTAACGTATTATGTCATAGAAGGCGGGCCGGTAAACCTGTACGACGAGATCGCGGGGCAAACCGGTGCCCGGCGGGCCGACTGCGCCACGGCCGATTTTCTGATCTTCCCAGGGGGGGATAGTCGCGGCGAGGTGGCCGGTGCCAGACGCGGCACCCTGGAATATCCGGACAACGGAGCAACGGTGATCTACCAAGTGGATGAGCTTCAGGAGACGGGCGGGGCGGCTGCACTCCACGGACCGGGGATCGACGGTACGGTGACCCCCTTGATCAGGGGGCTGGCGCCGGAAGAACTGGAGCGGCTGCGGGAGGTGAACGCCGAATATCCCCTGGGGGTGGATGCACTGTTCCTGGACAACAGGGGGAGCGTCATGTGGATCCCCCGTTCCACGCGGATCGGAAGGGGCTGATATGGGATACGTAGCCGTCAAGGGTGGCACCGAAGCGATAGAGAACGCCTGTCGGCTCTTTGCCCACGAGCGCATGAAGGGGGAGTCCGCTCCTCTGGAGGTCGGGCAGGTCCGCGAGCAGCTCTACCTGGCCGTGGACCGGGTCATGGGCGAGGGAGGGCTCTACGCCCCTGACCTGGCGGCTCTGGCCTTCAAACAGTCCGCAGGCGACACCTTCGAGGCGGCTTTCATGCTGAGGGCCTACCGGGCAACCCAGGCTCGGCTCGGCTATTCGCGCCCGCTCTCCATGGAGCGGATGCGGATCGTGCGCCGCATCTCTGCGGCCTTCAAGGACATTCCGGGCGGCCAGATACTGGGAGCTACCAGTGATTATACCCTGCGCCTGCTGGACTTCGACCTGCTGGAGGACGACAGCGCCAGAAGAAAGGCCTTCCGGGAACGGCTCTTTGCCGACCTGCCCACGGATGCGGACATGCCGGACTCCTTTCCCAAGGTGATCGATATGCTGCGGCGGGAAG
>DATBXI010000184.1:0-6213 GCA_036514355.1 Desulfuromonadaceae bacterium | reverse complement strand
ACCGTCTGCTCCTCCACCCCGATCTTGCCCATCAGCCCCTCCACGTTGAACTTCATCAGGATCACGCCGATGCTGCCGGTGATGGCCGTGGGATGGGCCACGATCTCGTCCGCTGCCGTTGCCACGTAGTAGCCGCCCGATGCGCCCGTGGCCACGATGCAGGCCGCTACCGGCACCCGCATCCGTTTCTTGAACTCCAGGATGTCGTGGCGGATGATGTCGCTGGCGGTCACCGTGCCGCCGGGGGAGTTAATGCGCACGATCAGGCCGGCGATCTTGTCGTCCTTCTCCGCTTTGCGCAGCGTCTCCCGGACCACCGACACCATGGAGGGCGTGGAGCGCCCCAGCAGGCCGCCCGACTTCTCCTGCTCGGAGATGGTGCCGCTGATGTCCAGGAGCAGGATCTTCTTCGCCCCCTCCCCTTCCAACACCTGCTCCTCCAGCGGGCTGGGGGGCGGGATGAGCGGCACGTTGACAAAGGCGCAGCCGGAGAGAGTGCAGAGCAGCAACAGGATCGACAAGCAGCATGTGCGTCGCATGGGAAACCTCCTTGGGTTGGTGCATCGGTGGAAGTGTACGCAAGAACCGGGCACTTGTCCAACGTGTAAATGAAACAAGCCCCGCTCCTTGCGGAACGGGGCTTGTTCATGGTGCACTGACAGAGCCGGATACTACTTCTTGGCTTCGTCCTTCTTGATCACGGCCATGGCGTCGTTGAGCATCTTCACGCCGGCCTTGGAGGCGGTGATGGAGGCGGTCAGGCTGTCGCGGGCCAGGTCGGGGTTATGGAAGCCGTCCGAGTTCTCGGCGGTCCACCACTCCCAGAGCACATGGGCCTCTTCATGCTTGGCCCGGGCCTGGTCGAGCACCGTGGGGGCGACTCCCATGCGCTGGGCAGCGGCATAGGTATCGATCAGCTGCCCCAGCCAGTACTCGGACTTGCGCATCTTGCCCTTGACATAGTTCTGCACCGCGTCCAGCTGGTACAGCTTCTGCTCGGCGGTCTCCTTGGCATGGGTATGGCAACTCAGGCAGGACTCCTTGATGTGGTTCTTCGGTTTGACCACCATGTGGGACTTGAAGGTCTTGCCCTGCTTGTTCTTCATCACCGGCATGTGGCAGTCGGCGCAGGTCACGCCGGCCCTGTCGTGGGTGCTGCCCGAGTAGGTCTCTGCCTCGGGATGCTGGAGCTTGACCAGCTGGGCGCCGGTGACCTCGTGCTTGAAGTCGTAGAAGTTGAGCTTCTTGTAGTGCTCCAGGAGCTGCTTGACCTGCAGGAGCGGCATGTGGTTGGTGCGCTGGTCGTCGAAGCCGATCCCCTTGCCGGTGCCGAACTCGTACCCCTTGCCGCAGGCGTACTCCACGTGGCACTGGGCGCACATCATGCGCGAATCCGCCTTCTTCATGACGCCGATCTTGCGGAAGCCCTCACGGAACGTGACCACCTTCAGGTCAGTCTTGCCGTCCTTGCCGGCGAACATCTTGGAGCCCTTGTCGATCTCGTTGATCAGCTCGTCGCGCACGATGCGCGGCTGGGTGCCGTGGGGGTCGTGACAGTGAATGCACCCCATGGGGTTGTTGGTGTCCTTGGCCACGTCAACCACGTTGGACTCGCGGTTCCACTTGGCCTTGGGGTCCTTGTCGCCCAGGAACTTCCACTTGAGGATGTGGTCAGAGGTCTTGCACTGGATGCAGGTGGGGTTGCCGGCCATGGCGCTCTGGGCCAGGGGCTTCCACTCCTTGTTACCCTCGGCCTTATCATAGAGCACGTCCCAGGTTTTGCCGGTGGCATCCACACCCCGCCACCCCTTCTTGAACTGGAAGCGGCCGCCCTGGAACCGGTCCACGGCAAACTGGTCGATAACCATGAAGGCATGGCCGCGCGGCTCGTTGTGCTCGTAGGTGAAGCCGTAGGGAGCCAGGAGCTTGTCCTGCATGGGGGAACGGCCGGTGGGGGTTCCCTTCTCCTTGCGGGCCTGGGCATCGTAATCCACCTGGTTGAGGGTCCGGTACTCGTCCTGGTGGCACTTGCCGCACAGGGCCTGGTCGATGATCGTCACCGGCTTGTTCTTCTCCGGATCCTTCATGTGGGCGTCCAGCTTGTCGTGACAGGTCTGGCAGGTGAGCTTGGCGTGCTTGGACCCCTCCTTCATCGCCTTGATCTCGTCGTGACAATCGTAGCACTGCGCCCTTCCGTCGTTGGCGACTTTTGCCGCCGGCTTGGCCTTTGCCGCAGTGGTCAGGCCGGGGAGCGACAACAGGGCTGCCGCCCCTGCAACTGCCGCTGCCAGGGCCAGGTTCTTCTTCAACATGATTCCTCTCCTTTCATTGCATGGTGTCTGCGTTGCGTGCAGGTATTTGTATACACAATATGTACGTTGTACCAGATAACGTGCACTTGGCAATCAAGTGCGTTGTAAAATATACGGGGCTGTATTTGCACGAATCACAAGCGCAAAGCCATTCTGCGGGGCAGACTATAGTACTTCCTCTGGTAAAAAAAGCTGACCAAAGTCAAATAATGTTCGGTTTAAACAAATTCCTGCCAGGGACACACGACGAAGTTCTCAGGGACACGACCACCCTTGTCAGGATGCGTGTTTGTTTCTCATCTGGTCAGCAATGAATAGATGGCGTAACCCGCAATCAAGAGACCGGCGACCAGATTCACGGGTCTGGTGTTCTCGGTGGGCTGAGGTATGAACAAGGCATCCAGACGCATCGCCTCCAGGGCCTTGTTACGAACAAAAGCGGCCAGGATCAGTACGAGTCCGTAGACTATGCCCAGTATGTTGACGATGACGTCCAAATTCGCCTTCACGTAAGCCTGTCCTCGGGGTCGCATGAGGGAAGGCCGTGGCCTTCCCTCATGCGGATTATTACGCCGTTACGTGGAGATCTATGCGCTTCATCTCCTGCTTCTCGTCATCGGAGAGCTTATCCCACCATGTGCCGCCGGAGTTGCCGTAGTCGAACCGCTCCGCTCCCTTGCGGGTGTAGTACCACCAGTTGATGATCCAGGAATAGGCATAGAAAACAGAGACACCTATGAAGAACGGAATGGCGCTGCCGTACTTGGTAATGGCTCCACCGATGAGCGAGGTCCAGACAAACGGGCCGAATGCCGCCCAAGCCCCGGTCCAGCCGAGCATCTGGGCGCCCTTTGCCGGCGAATAGGCGAACACGATCGGGTACTGGCGGAAGGTTGCCGCGTTATTTATACCGGTCATCAGGAAGATCCAGAGCATGATCCAGAGAAACCCCTGGAATTGGTTGCAATTGGCGGGTGTGAGATATCCCCCGAACACAAGGGCCAGGCACCCGGCGATCTGTCCCAGGGTCGTCCAGTGCATGCCTTTGCTTCCGCCCCACTTGTCAAATATGAAACCGGAGAGGGCACGGACGAGCCCGCCGATGAGCGGACCGAGAAAGGCGTATGCCAGGGGATCCGGCGCGCCCTCGAAACCGCCGTAGACGGTCTTGATCATTATGGGAAACGCGGCCGCAAATCCGGAGAACGAACCGAATGAGGTGATGTAGGTCATGGTGCAGTTCCAGGTATGGGTGCGCGCCCTGTTCCTGCTGCTCAGGATTTCGAACTGCCCCTTGAAGCCTCGCGCCGGGACCGTAACGCTCCGCAGGAACAGTGCACAGAGGATGAAGGCGACAACGAGGAACGGGACATACACCAACGGGGCGTTCTGTAGGTAGATGTTCTTCTTGAGCACCTTCTTGACCACCACATCCGTAACCAAGCCCGCTGCGTTTTTCTTGAGCTCCACCTTCAGGTTCTTGGTGGCGGCCGTTTCTTTCAGCGCCAGATCCCTGATTTCCTCGCTGCCTCTGGTGATCACCACGGCATCAGCCAGATCGGGCTTTTGGGCTACCACGTTCGTAACCACACCTTTGGCGTTTTTGGTAACCGTTATGTCCTTGACCACATCAGCCTTTGTAAAGAGCTGTGGCCCCCCGACCGTGGCCCCCAGGGCTGCAAAGCCTATGATCCAGGGCGTCACGAACTGGACGATGCTCACCCCGAAGTTGCCAAGACCCGCCTGAATGCCCAACGCGAGCCCCTGGAGCCTTTTGGGGAAAAAGATGCTCGTGGAAGGCATGAACGAGGAGAAGTCCCCCCCGCCCATGCCGGTGAGGAAGCCGATGATCATGAACGTGGTCCAGGATGTGCTCGTGTCCTGTATGGCAAACCCCAGCCAGATCATGGGCAGCACCTTGATGATGGTGGATATGCTCACGACCGGCCTGGACCCGAGTACCGGGATAAAGTTGGAATGTATGAGCCGCAGGATGCCGGATGCAAACCCCGGTATCGCCGCGAGCCAGAAGTATTGCATGGTGGTGAACTTGAAACCTATGGCGGGCATCCTCACAACCACCGCGCTCATGACAAACCACGTCGCAAACGAAAATATCAGCGAAAACGTTGTCAGCGCGCACGTACGCCATGCAACCGCGCTACCGGTCTCTGTCCAGAAGTGCTGATCTTCCGGCTCCCATCTCGGCAATCTTGCCATACCTATCTCTCCTTTGGTTTATAGTGTTGCAACAAAGCTCGTGGCATTCACGTTCATCAGTACCCGCTGTCCGCCATTATTTTGTGGTCAACGGACGAGAGGTGATATTCCCTGGCAAAGGCCCCTTCCGGCTCCTTCATGAAGAACAGGCAAAAAACGAACGCCAGTGCCGCAGCGCCGCCTATGAGCAGGAAAAACTGGCTGTCGGTCAGAAAGGTATAGGCGGTGGTAAACACAACGGCGCCGACGTTGCCGTAGGCCCCGGCATATCCTGCCACGTTGCCGGTAATGCGCCGCTTGACGAACGGCACGAGCGCAAAGGTCGTGCCGCAACCGCCGGTGACGAACAGGGCGCAGATGAACACGACCAGAACCGCCGTGACCAGGGGCCAGCTCGAGCCGATCATGCTCATCAGTACGAAGCCGCCGGCCACTCCCGCCAGATAGACCAGGTGGGCGAGCTTCCTGGTGGGGGTGCGGTCCGACACGTATCCGCCGAGCGCCCGGGAGAAGAAGTTCAGCACCGCGAACATCGAGCCGAACAGGCCGGCCATCACCGGTGACATGTTGAAGGTCTTCTGAAAGAAGAAGGGGAGCATGGAAATGACCGCCAGTTCGGCGCCGAACGTCACCACATAGGAGAGGCAGAGGGTGCCGACCTGGGTGAACCGGTACCGGTCGTCCTCCGGCACGCCCTTCCTGAGGATCGGCACATTTACCCTGACGAGCGACACGACCTGATACAGCACCCCGGCCACGATGAGGCTGTAGAAGATGTACGAGGTTTCGGGACCGATGTACCCCTTTTTCGTCACCGTTCTGACCAAGAGGGCGAGTACCCCCACGATGGGGATGGTCCAGAAGATCGCATTGGCCAGGTCCCCCCAGGTGGAGACCTCAATCGCATGCGCCTTTCTGGCCATGGGCCGCTTCGTGCCCACGGGCCCGTCGGTGATCGCGAACCAGTAGTAGACACCGTAGGCGAACATCACCACGCCGCTGATGGCGATGGCCCATCTCCAGCTAGGCAGAACACTGAGAGCCAGAAACGGCAGAGTGATCGCCGCCAATGACGAACCCCAATTACCGAGACCCGCCTCCACACCCTGGGAAAAGCCGGCGTCCTTCGGCTTGAACCAGAGAGAGGTCATGGCGATGCCGACAACGAAACCGGTGCCGACCGAACTCAGCATCAACCTGGATATCAGCATCTCGGTGAAGGAGCTGGCAAAGGCGAACCAGATACAGGGAAAGGCCATCGACCACATGACGAGGCAGAATGTCTTGCGCGGGCCTATCCTGTCGCACAGCATGCCGACGACGACACGGGTGGGAACGGTCAATGCCACGTTGCAGATGGCAAGCACCTTGAGCTGATCAAGGGTGAGGCCGGTATCCTTGATGATCGTCGAGACGAGGGGCGCCATGTTGAACCAGACATAGAAGGTGATGAAAAACGCAATCCACGTCTTGTGGAGGGCCTTGATCTCCGGCCGCCCAAAGGCGAGCAGGTCCATCCACCCCATGGTCTTCTCTTCCGTTTTCCCTGGATCGGACATGTTACCTCCCTCGTAAAAGAATCAGGAATTTCCTTCGTTCATGCAGCCGGGTTACCGTGCGCATGACCCGGCTTTCATTCAGAAACCATCACCGTGACCGCCACTTGTAGAGAATCGGCGGG
>DATBXI010000183.1:0-3938 GCA_036514355.1 Desulfuromonadaceae bacterium | reverse complement strand
GATGGGGCGGTGGTGGCCGAGACCTGGACCGAGGGCAGGCTTTCACCGGCGCTGTTCACTGCGGTCACGATATAGTAGTAGGTGGTGCTGGCGCTGAGCCCGCTGTGTACGGCGGGGCTGGTTGCATTGGCGATCTTGGTCCCTTTGGCAATGGTGACCCCGGAGGTGGTGGACCAGTAGATGTTGTAGGAGGTGGCGCCGGGCACGGCGCCCCAGGTGATGGTCACCTGGTTGGTGCCGCCGGTGGCGGCGACACCCGTGGGAGCGGCCGGGACCGCGGGCGTGGTGGTGAGGGTGGTGGCAGAAACCTGCATGGAGGCCGGCCCCTCGCCTTTGCTGTTCACCGCGGTGACGATGTAGTAGTAGGTGGTGCCGGCCGTCAGCCCGGTCTGGACATAGGGGCTCCTTACCGAGCTGATTTTCGAGCCATTGGTTTTCGTCACCCCGGTGGTGGTGGACCAGTAGATGTTGTAGGAGGTGGCGTCGCTGACTCCGTCCCAGGAGACGGTCACCTGGTTGCTGCCCCCCATGGCCGCCACGTGGCTCGGCGCGGCAGGCAGGCCGGATGGTTGGGGCAGTTTGGTGTTGTCCTCTACGTCGTTTTTGTCGTCGCTCAGGTTGCCGCTGAAGATCACCTTGGTGTCATCGTTCTTGTTCGTGATCTCGATGCTGTTGCTGGCGGTGGAGATCTTCACGTTGTCGAACATGCCGTCGAGCCCCTGGTGGTTGGCTTCGTAGTGATCCTTAATGGGATTGACGGCTGCGGCCCCGAAGATGGTCAGGAGCGGGGAGAGCCTCGTCTGGAGGGCGGAGGTTGCCGTTGAAAGCTTAGTGTCGATATCCTTGAACTTGTTCGAGTCAGGGGCGTCGTAGATCGACGTGGGGTCGGCAACTCCGGCTGCGCTGGCCACTATGGCGCTCGTAAGCGGGTTGATGTTGGCGGTGCCCGGACCGCTGGCAAAGGAGTACAGCTTTTCGCCGGCACTGCCGGTGGCCCGCAGCATGAACGGTGCTTTCATGTCGGAGACATCAATGGCAAACGCGCCGGTGGCAGGGGCGATGTCGGTGGATTTTTCGTGGGCCGAGGAGTCCTTGAGGTATACCTTGCCCGACAGGGGGGCGCCGGAGGCGGCAACCCCTGAGACGACCGAGGGGGAGAGGCTGCTGCCGCTGCTTGGTGTGCTGCCGCTGCTGCATCCTGCCATCAGGGCCGCACATGCCAAAAGTACTGTAATCATGAGGTGGTGAAGTGATGCGCGTAGGTTCATGGTAACCTCCTTGGTTGAATTGGTGGGAATTGGGCGGACGCTGGTGCCGCGCGGTCGGTGCTTCATGGCGAACTTCCTCCTTTCCGTAGCATTGGCGATTTTTGCCGGCGGTCGAGTGCCTGTACTCATGCAACAAACCATCACGAATGCTCTGGTTAGCAGCAACCATGCCATGGCGGTGTATGATAAAAAATAACTAAAAATCAAAATGTTATATTGTTTGTGGGATGACGGGGACAGCTGGGGTGGAAGATTTGATTACAGAGTTGGAATAAAAAACGACTAAAAAGGTCTTTAATTAGGGGCTAGGGATACACTCCACCTTGAAAATGAAGTCTCACCATTTCCTGCATCCCATGCGGCCGGAACGGGATAACCGTTACGACGACTCATGGGGCACGGGCTCATCCGGCCGCTCCGTGTCGTTTCTGAGAGCATCGACGCTCCAGATCCCGCCCCCCTGGGTGGAGATGAACAGGAAAACGAAGCAGTACACCACCGCCAGTTCACCCATGTTCTGGATCGGCAGCAGGGCCTTGGTCCCGTGAATCATCCAATAGGCCACGGCCATCTCGCCGCTGGCGATGAAGGCCGCCCAGCGGGTGAATAACCCGATCATGATCAGGATGCCGCCGATCAGCTCGATGGGACCGGCGACGTAGGTGATGAACGGCGGGACTGGCCCGGGTATGGCGTTCGGGATGCCGAACAGTTTCTGGCTGCCGTGCCAGAGGAAGAGAAATCCGACAACGATCCGCATCAGTGCGTAGCAGTGGGCATTGTATAGCGACATAAACGATTTCATGGTGACACCTCTCACCTTCGTGCGTTCCATAAGACCATTCTAGTCCAATATGGCAAAAGCGCAATACAAGCGGCATCGTGACTCACGTCACCTGTCCGGAGATGGGATTGCTTGAACCGCCGTACTCCTGCTGGGTTGAAATACCCGTCAACTGTGTTTTACTTGACCCTATGGTTCGTCGACTCCACAACAGCGGCATCGTCCGGCAGGTGAATTTCGTATCTGCCCCGCTTTTTCGGAAGGACCGGTCAATGAAAATACTGCTCATCCAGCCAACAACCTGCCATCCAGATGGTACGCCCTACAAATCGAAAGGGCGTTGGATCATGGGACTGACGCTTCCCTACCTGGCAGGATTGACGCCAAAGGGAATCGATGTGGAACTGCTCGACGACCGCATGGATGAGATCAATTACGACGGCGGCTTTGACCTGGTGGGGATTACCACCACCATCTCCACCTCATACCGTGCTTATCACATTGCGGCGGAATTCCGGCGGCGCGGCATACCGGTCGTGCTGGGAGGGTTCCATGCCACGCTGATGCCGGAGGAATGCCTGGAGCATTGCGACGCGGTCGTGGAGGGGGAGGCGGAGTACAGCTGGCCCGCACTGCTGGACGACTTCTCCCAGGGAAGGATGAAGCGCCACTACAAGGCCGCACAGTTCCATGACCTGAAGAACCTGCCGGCCCCCCGGTGGGAGCTGCTGGACCGGAAGAAGTATCTGGTGCCCTATCTGCCGCTGATGACGACCCGGGGCTGTCCATTCGCCTGCAGTTTCTGCGAGGTGCCCCTGGTGTACGGCGCCCACTATCGCCACCGCCCCATCGGCGAGGTCGTCGCGGACATCAAGCGCATCCCCACGCGCAAGATCCAGATCGTGGACGACAATATCGCCTCGTCCCACGACTACGCGCGGGAGCTCTTCAAGGCCCTGGCCCCGCTCAAGGTCAGCTGGAGCTGTCTCTGGACGATCAATACCGCGCGTAATGCGGAGTTGCTGGACCTTGCCGTGAAGGCGGGGGTGTATCACGTCAATATCGGCATCGAGTCGATCTCCCAGAAGAGCCTCTCGACGATAAACAAGCGGCAAAACAAGGTGCAGGAGTACGTGGGCATGCTGCGGGAGTTGGAGAAACGGGGCATCTTCTACTCGCTTAACTTCATGTTCGGCCTGGACGAGGACACCAGGGAGATTTTCGCTGAAACGCGGGAGTTCCTGAAGCAGCTCAAGGCGCCCATGGTGTTCTTCAACACGCCGGTTCCCCGGGAAGGCACGGCCATGCGTCGCCAGCTGAAGGAGGAAGGGCGGATCGTCAATCCGTTCGTCGACCGTCACCTGGGGATGGAGTGCCTGTTCACGCCGAAGAACATGACCACCCAGGAGGTGGTGGACGGCGTCTGGAACTCCTATCAGGAGTTCTATTCCCTCCCCAAGATCTTCAAGCGCTTCCTGTGGCCGCCCAATGCCTATACGCCGCAGGGGCTTCCCAGCAACCTGATCTTCTGGTGGTTTGTCCGCAAGAGAAAAGATCCGGTGGATATCTATTGACGCTTCGCCGATTGACGCCGCGCCCTGCCGTCCCGGCGGGCGCAGGGAGGCACCATGGCTGACACGACCATACACGACCGGGCAGCAGGCGCCATCATGGGCGCCTTCATCGGCGATGCCCTGGGGCTCGGGCCCCACTGGTACTACGATCTGGCCGAACTGCGCCGCGACTACGGCGACTGGATCACCGGGTACACCGACCCCAGGCCGGGGCGCTACCATGAGGGACTCACCGGGGGGCAGCTTTCCCAGGCCGGCTTCATCCTCCGGCTGCTGCTCGCGTCGCTGGTGGAGCGGGGCGGGTACGACGAG
>DATBXI010000182.1:0-2436 GCA_036514355.1 Desulfuromonadaceae bacterium | reverse complement strand
CCGCGGAGATGCGGCGCATCGAGCGCCTGAAAAAGCAGAAGGACCGCCGCCGCAGGCGGAGCGCCCGGAAAGACCCATGATCACCACGGAAACCCTGAAACTGCTGGAATTCGACAAGATCCTGGCCGAGATCGCCACCCTGGCCCACAGCGACGTGACCCGGACGCAGATCCTGGGGACGGTCCCGCTTACCGACGGCGACCGTATCCGGCTCACCGCGGGCCGGATCGGGGAGCTGCGCAGCCTGGCCGATCTCGGCGTCACCCTGCGGCTGGACACCTTCGAGGATATCCGGCCGTTCCTGGAGCGGATCAGGCCGGCAGGCGCCTTCCTCGCTCCGGCGGAGCTGCTGCTGTTCATCCCGGCCCTGGCCATCTTCCGCGACATCTCCCGCCAGCTTACCCCGCGCACCGATGCCCCCCTGCTGGCTGGGCTCACCCCGGCGCTGCGCCCCTTCCCGGACATCCTGGAGCCGCTGGCGGCCGCCATCGATCACGACGCCAGCATCATGGACAGCGCCTCCGGCGCGCTCCGGGAGATCCGCCGCGCCAAGCGCTCCCTGGCGGCCCGCATCCGGAAGAAGATCGAGGAGATCGTGCGGGACAACAACATCGAGATCTTCCTCCAGGACGATTTCATCACCCAGCGCTCGGGGCGCTGGGTAATACCGGTGCGCATGGATTCCAAGGGGATGGTCAAGGGGGTGGTGCACGACGTGTCGGCCTCGGGCGAAACCGCCTTCATGGAGCCCCTGGAGATCATCCCGTTCGTCAACGAGCTGGAGAACCTGGCTGCCGAGGAAAAGGCGGAGGAGATCCGCATCCTGCGGCAGCTCTCCGCCTGGATCCGCGAGGACGCGGCCGATCTGGCGGGCTGCTTCGCCACCCTGGTCACCCTGGACGCGCTGAACAGCGCGGCCCGTTTTGCCGAACGCTACGCCCTGGAGCAACCGGAGATCAACACCGAAGGGGTGCTGCGGCTCGTGGGAGCGCGCCATCCGCTGCTGCTCATGCTCCAGCGCCAAGGCGCCATCGCCCGGGTGGAGCCGCTCGACCTGCACCTGGGCGACGACGGCCGCGTCATGGTCATCACCGGCCCCAACGCCGGCGGCAAGACCATCGCCATCAAGACCGCCGGGGCGCTGACCCTGATGGCCCTGGCCGGCCTGCCGGTGCCGGCCGGGGCCCGCTCCAGCTTTCCCCTGCTGGATACGCTCCTGGTGGATATCGGCGACGAGCAGTCCATCGAACAGAGCCTCTCCACCTTTTCGGCCCATGTGGCCCGCATCAGCGCCATCCTGGACCAGGCCGGGCCGCGCACCCTGGTGCTGCTGGACGAACTGGGGGCCGGCACCGAGCCGCAGCAGGGAGCGGCCATTGCCTGCGGCGTGCTCCAGGACCTGCAGCAGCAGGGTGCCACCGTGGTCGCCACCACCCACCTGTCGGAGATCATCGGCTTTGTCCACCGTTCCCCCGGCATGATCAACGCGGGCATGGAGTTCGACGCCGCCACCTACACCCCGCTCTACCGCCTGATCAGCGGCGAGCCGGGCCATTCCCACGCCATAGAGATTGCCCGGCGCTACGGCATGCCCGAGCGGATCATCGTTGCGGCACGGGAGATGCTGGGCAACGCCGGTGCCGATTTCACCGCGCTCCTGGCCGAACTGCGCGCCAAGCGGGAGGAACTGGAGAGCGCCCATCGGGAACTGGGGCGGGAGCGCGACCAGCTCCGCACGGAGCGGGCGGAGGTGGAACGCCGCAGCGCCGGCATCGAACGGGCGCGGCGGGAGGCGGCGGACAAGGCACGGGACGAGGCCCGTGAGCTGATATCCGCTGCCCGGCGCAGGATGAACGAACTGCTGGACGAGTACAAGCGCGAGCGGCGCAGCGAGACCATCGAGAAACTGCGCCGGGCAGAGGCCGAGGTCAGCGAGAGCATCACGCGGCAGCTGGGCGGCAACGATGCCCGGCCCGCGCTCCGGGAGGTCAAGCCCGGCACTGCGGTGCACGTCGCCTCCCTGGGATATGACGGCGTAGTGCTCACGGTCGACGAGCGGCACGCCAAGGCGCGGGTGCGTGCCGGCAGCATGGAGATCGATGTCAGCCTGGCCGACCTGGCCGCACCTGCGAAACCGGCCAAGGAACGGCCGCGGAAGCCGGCGCCCGGCACCTGGCGAGCGGATGTGGCCGAGAGCGACCAGCAGGAGCTGAAACTGATCGGCCTGCGGGTGGAGGAGGCCCTGGAGCTACTGGAGCCGTTCCTCAACCACGCCGCGCTGGGCGGGTTGCGGGAGGTGCGCATCATCCACGGCGTGGGCACGGGCAGGCTGCGGGACGCGGTGCGTGAGCATCTGGCGCGGCATCCCCTGGTGCTGGAATCCCGTCCCGGCGGGCCGCACGAGGGGCGCGACGGCGCTACGGTGGTGACGCTGCG
>DATBXI010000181.1:0-2324 GCA_036514355.1 Desulfuromonadaceae bacterium | reverse complement strand
GCCGGCCAGGCGGCTGAACAGAACCCCGCCGTTCTCCAGTTTCTCCAACTGTTTGAGGAGCGGTGCCGGTGCGGTCTGGTAGAAATCGGCCATCTCACGCAAATACCCATCCTCGCGGGCCGCGATGAAGATCAACACCCGTTCGCAGTTGGTGGATGCCAGGAGCGGTTCGAGCATGTTCGACTCCAGTCTGATCTAAAATAAAGATCATGTGATCTATATTTTAGATCAAAATACCGGCATTTCGTTTTCCTGGCAAGCGGTTTTTTGCTGGGCGAGTCCCGGTGATCACCGTTCGTACGGGCTCATCCGCCCGCCTCATCCCCCTGCCGCTGCCGCAGGAACAGATACACCAGCGGCGGCAGGACCAGGAGGAAGGCGACGAAGAGGAGTTGAAAGCAGTTCCCCACCCCGTGGGCGTCGGCGTACCGCCCCACAAACGGGCCGGTGACGGCGAAGAGCAACCGGAAACAGAGGGATTGGAGCGACAGCATCCCGGCACGGTTGGCCGACGGGATCTCCGCCTGGGCCACGTGCAGCAGGAACGGTCCTTTCATCCCCCGCATGGTCGTCAACAGGTAGTAGAAGAGAAATCCCCACATCCCCGTTGCACACCCCAACCCCAGATATCCCCCCCACACCAGGAGCACCAGCAGGAGGATCATGCCGCGGTCGCGGAAGAGTGCCCGCACCCGGTGGCTCAGGATGGCGCAGATAGCCACCATGAGGTTGGCCCCGGCCCAGACCGGGCCGAAGGAGGCGATGGGGACGCCGGCTGCACGCATGTACGGCTGGATCAGCCAGACCGGGTAGAAGGAGGAGAGCCCCAGTACGACGCTGATGAGGACGGTGACCCGGAGTCGCCGGTTCTCCATGAACACGTAGCGCGCCGAGGCAAGGGCCTCCTTCAGGTGGCTGACCTGGCGGTGCCGCTCCCGGGGTGGTTCGGTCATGCCCCGGGTGATGAGCAGCGCCAGGACCCAGACCCCCACCTGGAGCAGGAAGGGGAGGAGCGGGTACCGGGCGTAGAGGAGCCCGGCAAAGAGCGCGCCCGCAGCTTCGCCGGTCTGGCCGAAGAAGGTGGAGCGCCCCTCGAACCGGCTGTAGGCCGCTTCCTTGTCGGTTCCCTTGAGGGATTCGTAGAGAAACGCGCTGTCCGTGCCGCTGATGAAGGCGGTGGAGATGCCCAGGAGGATCTCGGCCATGAGGACGTCCCGGAAGGAGGAGGCGACCGTGTAGACCCCCCATCCCGCTATGCCGAGGAACGCGGCAAAGGTCAGGGCGGTGCGGTAGCCGACCCGGTCGCTGACATACCCGGCGGGGTACTCCATCACCACCATGGCCACGGCGAAGATGCTCTGCAGGAGCAGGATCTGGGACAGGGAGAGCCCGATGTGGTCCTTCCAGAAAAGGGTGATGACCGCCATGGGGAAGAGGGTCATCTGGAGGAAGGAGAACGCGTAGAGCAGGGGGATGTTGCGCCGGAGCGGGATCATGGGGGCATTATGCAGCATTCCGGCCCGATTATGAAGCGCGAAGGTGAGCACGAAGGCAGACGGGCAGGCTCCGTCGTTTACTCGCTTGAAATTGTACCCGGCTTTGCACCACAATAGATTTTCCAAGACAGAGACGTAATGCGAGGTTCGACGATGTTTGATGGGATATTCTGGGACAACGACGGGGTGCTGATGGAAACCGAGCACCTCTACTATCAGGCCAATGCCGAGGCGCTGGCAAACGCGGGGGTGGCGCTTACCCTCGACGACTTCCGCCGGATCTCCCTGCGCCAGGGGGAGAGCGTGCTCACCCTCGCCGCAGGTGACGGGGCGGAGTTGCGCCGGTTGCGGGACGAGATCTACTGCCGGCTGCTGGGGGAGGAGGCGCGGGTGATCCCGGGGGTCCAGCCAACCCTGGAGCGGCTCCACGGCCGGCTCCCCATGGCGATCGTCACCAGCTGCCGGCGGGAGAATTTCCTGCAGATGCACCGTGCCAGCGGGCTGCTCGGCTATTTCGACTTCATCCTCACCCGTGAGGACTACGGCGCTTCCAAGCCCGATCCGGAGCCATACCTGACCGCCTGCGCCCGCGCCGGGCTCGACCCGAGCCGCTGCCTGGCCATCGAGGATTCGGAGCGCGGGGTCCAATCCGCGGCCCGGGCCGGGCTCAACGTTGCCGCGATCCCCGGCGAGCTGAACCAGGGGGGCGATTTTGCAGCCGCCCGCTGGCTCCTGGAAGCTATCGACGAACTGCCGGCGCTGCTGGGCATCGACCAGAAACCGTTTTAATCCTACAAACTAACTATTGCACCGCGGAGGACGCGGAGG
>DATBXI010000180.1:0-3075 GCA_036514355.1 Desulfuromonadaceae bacterium | reverse complement strand
AAGGGCCCAGCCGATCGGCTGGCCCTTTTCAGTTCGGGCGTGCCTGAGGCATCACGGCACCAGCACGATCTTGCCCAGCGTGCTGGCCCCCATCACCGCATGGTGGGCTGCTGCGGCCTCTGCCAGCGGAATCTCCCTGCTGACCACCGGTCGCAGGGTGGCGTTGGCCAGCCCGGCGTAAAAGGCGGCATGCATGCTGGCCAGTTCCTTGTCGCTGGCATTGAACATGGTCATACCCAAAATGCTGGCCTCCTTGCTCATGGCGCCCCGGGGATCGATCTCGATCCGCCCCCTGCTGCCGATCACCACGATGCGGCCACCCACGGCCACTGCCCCCAGATCCTTATCCAGGTTGACGTTGGCCAGCATCTCCAGGATGATGTCCACCCCTTTGCCGCAGGTCAATTCGGGGAGTTTGTCCAGGTATCCCTGCACATGATGATTCAGTACGTGATGGGCCCCCAGGGTCTCGACCAGGGCCATGCCCTCCGTGGTGCCGGCCGTGCCGATCACGGTCAGGCCTGCCGCACGAGCCAACTGCACTGCGGCGATGCCGACACCGCCGCTGGCGCCGTGCACCAGCACGGTTTCACCTGCCAGGGCGTGCGCCCGCTGGAACAGGGCGCGATAGGCGGCACCGTAGGGCACGCCGAGGGCTGCCCCCTGGCCGAAGCTGATATTTTCGGGCAAAGGGTGGGTCTGGAATTCCTGGCACAATACCTGCTCGGCATAGGTTCCGGAGGCAGACCGGGCAACGTACACCCATTGCCCCACTCGACGGTGATGGACGTCCGCTCCGACAGCACTGATGACGCCGGCTCCGTCGAGGCCGGGGGTATAGGGGAGCTTCAGGTCGGGACGGTAGAGGCCCGATCGGATGTAGGTATCCACCGGGTTGACCCCGGCTGCAGCGACCTGTACGACCACCTGACCCGTGCCGGGAAGCGGATCGGGCACCTCTTCGAGGCGCATCACTTCCGGTGGGCCGAACTCGTTGACACGTATCGCTTTCATTGAGATCACCTCGTTGCATGAAGTAGACTCATTTCCGTATCATCAGTATAGCACCACAGGCCACGGGTTGCGGAACTCGAAACAAAAAGACCTGCCGGGTATGGGACACCGGCAGGTCTGCACGTGCGCTGAACAGGCGATGGTCATCCGCCCAGCGTAAAGTAGAACGTCGCCCCCTTGCCGACCTCTCCTTCGGCACGGATATCCCCGCCATGTCGCTGGATGATGCGTTGCGTCGTGGCCAGGCCGATGCCGAATCCTTCGAAATCATCCTCGTTGTGCAGACGCTGGAAAGCGCCGAACAGCCTGCCTGCCTGTCGCTGATCGAATCCCGCACCGTTGTCGCGAACATAATAGGTGGGCTTTTCCCCATGATCCATGATGCCGAACGCTATGTCGGCCGATTCCTTCCTGGAGGAGTACTTCCAGGCATTGCCGATCAGGTTCTCCATGACAACGCGCAGCAGGGTCGGATCGCCATTGCAGCATGCCCCTTCGGTGATGGTGAAAGCTACCTTCCGTTCGGGGTGCCGCAACTGCAACTCCATGGCGATGGTTGAAGCAAGCTCGCTCAGGTTGACCTCCTCCCGTTCCATGCTCTGCCGCGACAGTCGGGAAAACTTGAGCAGCGACTTGATCATCGCCTCCATGCGCCGGATCTCTTTATGGATAATGGTGATATAGCTTATGCTGTCTTCGTCGAGCCCGCTGGTTTTCTCCAGAAGGACCTGGGTGAACCCGTGTATGGCGGTTATGGGGCTGCGCAGGTCGTGGGAAACAGTGCTGTTGAACGCCTCCAGTTCCCTGTTCGCCGCCTCCAGTTCCTGGGCGCGGGTGGTAAGGGCGCTGTTGAGCTCGATGATCTCCTGTTCCGTCCGCATGCGGGCGGTGATGTCTTCAATTATTGCCACAAAATGGGTAATGGCGCCCGCCTCGTCGAGGATGGGGGATGCGGAGATGGCCGCCCAAAACGTCTCGCCGTTCTTTTTTCGGATCAGAAGCTTGCCGTGCCACTCCTTGCCGGAGACAATGGCGCGTCGAAGCTCGCCGTACTGCTCCGGCGACGTGGCATCGGATTTCAGGATGTGCGGCGTGTTTCCCCGGACTTCATCGGCGGTGTAGCCGGTAAGTTCGGCAAATTTTGAGTTGACGTACTCGATGGTGCCGTCTGCATCGGTGATCATCACCATGCTGGTACTCTGCTCCACGGCTCGTGAAAGTTTGCGGATGTGCGCGCTCTGCCGCTTGACCCTTTGCTCCAGCATGATCATGTCACGGCTCTTGTCGATGATCGCGAAGAGATGCCCGTAGTCCACCGGTTTCAGCACGTAATGATTGATGCCGATCTCGATGGCGTTCAGCAGGTATTTGGTGTCGCTGTGGGCAGTCAGGGCGATGATGACGGTTTCCGGCTCCAGCGCCTTTATCTCGCCGGACATTTGAATGCCGTCCATCATGGGCATGTTGATGTCGGTTATGACGATACCGGGGCGGTGCGCCCTGAACAGCTCCAGGCCCATCTGGCCCGTTTCCGCCAGGTGCAGGCGCACGTCGGGGTATTTCATGGTTAATACCGAGCTGAGCAACTCCCTGGCGTCTGCCTCATCTTCGGCGTACAGGATTGCAAGCGTGTTCGGATCGTTACCGGAAGACTTCACTGGGACCTCTGCTGGGCGTTTTTGGAACATATCCTATCAGAAATCGGTGTTTCTGCAATGTTTTACAAAGATTCATCCTCATTTTGTTGTTGACATGAGCGGCACGGTGTACTATCCACGAACCCAGTCATGATGATCTCGAAGAAGACGAAATACGCGCTTAAGGCGCTGGAATATCTGTCCCGGCATGCCAGCGAGGGGCCCATACTCATCTCCGAACTGGCCGAGGCGGAAGGCATACCCAAGAAGTTCCTGGAGGCGATTCTGCTCGCCCTGCGCAAGGGTGGGGTCCTGCAGAGCAGGATCGGCAAAGGGGGGGGCTATTCCCTTGCCCAGGATGCGCGGCGGATCACCATCGCTAGCGTGGTCAGGATACTGGAGGGGGACTTTGCTCCGGTGCAGT
>DATBXI010000179.1:0-2919 GCA_036514355.1 Desulfuromonadaceae bacterium | reverse complement strand
AATCGGCGCATGCTGTGTGGGCATGCGCCGATTGTGTTTCAGCTTCATACGAGATGCTGCGGTCTGGCCCTTCTATCCCGTGAAGGCCAGAAACACCGTGCGTTCCCTGGGACCGTCAAATTCGCACAGGTAGATCCCCTGCCAGGTGCCCAGCCACGGTTTTCCACCCCGCACGATCACCTGCACCGACGACCCGTACAGGCTGGCCTTGATATGGGCGTCCGAGTTCCCCTCGCTGTGGCGGAACCTCCCGCTCCGGGGGACCAACTCGTCGCTGAACCATTCCATGTCCCGCGCCACGTCCGGGTCGGCATTCTCGTTGATGGTCACCCCTGCGGTGGTATGGGGCACAAACACCGTCAGGACACCATCCTGCCAGCCGTTTATGCCCACCATGTCGGCTATCTGCCGGGTGATGGGGACGAACTGGGTGCGGCGGTTGGTGGGGACGGACAGCTGAGCCGTGGCGGTCATGGTTGCCTCCGGTACGACGCGTTGATGGCATGCACGGAACCATTCCTGTACATGGATTGTGTTATACTGTATTCAGGGAAATAAGGAAAGGAGGTGGCGAGTATGAGAGGCATGAAACGTCCGGTGCCGAAGCTGCGGCGCACGGTGCAGATGGCTACGCCCGGCAAGCATGAACTGATGATCCGCCGCGCCGCCAACCACAACGCCCACATCATCACGCCCCACGGCAAGATTGTGGCCGGCCGCAAAGGCCGCAAGGGATGACGGCGATGGTAGTGTGATCCATCATGGAAAAGCCCGGCGCATGCCGGGCTTTCTTTTTTTGCCAGATATCTGCCCCCTGCATGCGCTGTATGCATGCTATTTTTCAGGATTGATTGACATTTGCCTGCCGCGGGTATATTCAGAAACGTTCCATTTCACCCAAGGAGTCCGCTGTGCCCGATTCACGCAAACCCGGCCGCCTGTTCGCCGTTGTCGCCAAATACCCGCGCCTGATCCTGGGGGTGGCCCTGCTGCTGTCCCTCCTCTCGGTCCTCTACACCAAGAGCCACATGGAGTTCCTGACCGGCCGCGACGAACTGATGCCCCGCAACGCGCCGTTCAAGGTGGATTACCGCGCCTATAGCCAGGAGTTCGGCGACCAGGAGGAAATCGTCGTCGTGCTGGAATCGGACGACGCCGAGAAGAGTACCCGCGCCGCCGATGCGCTCTACCAGCGGCTGCAGCGGGAGAAGGGGGTGTTCCGCGAGGTGTTCTACCCCGGCGGACTTCCCTTTTTCCGCAAGAACGGCCTGCTGTTCATGCCCCTGGAGGAGATCACCGCCCTGCGCCGTACCCTGACCATGGCCGGACCGGTGCTGAAGGACCTGGCCGCGGCCCCCTCGGTGCAGACCCTGTTCACCAGCCTGACCGGCCAGATCGACGGCTACCTGAAGTCGGGCGACCCGGCTGCGCTGAAGAGCCTGACCTTCATGCTGACCACCCTGGACAAGGGATTCAAGGCCTTTGACGGCAAATCGAGCGGCATGTCCATGGATGCCTTTCTCAAGGGAGGGGGCGAGGGCAAGCCGTCCATGCTGGAGAGCGCCGGCAAGCAGCAGGTCATTACCCTGCTGCCGGTCAAGGAGGAGGGGAGTTTCGTTGCCTCTGAGCGCTCCACCAAGGCCGCAAGGGCTGCCCTGGACGAGGTGTTGAAACAGCCCGCGTTCAAGGAGGTGAAGGGGGGGCTGACCGGCGTGCCGGTGCTGGAGTACGAGGAGATGGCCACCAGCCAGCGGGACATCGGGATCGCCACCGTGCTCTCCCTGTCCCTGACCGTGATCCTGCTCCTGTTCGCCTTCCGGGGGCTGTTGAACACGATCTGCGCCATGGTGTCGCTCATCGTGGGGATCTGCCTCTCCTTCGGCTTTGCCACCGCCACGGTGGGGCACCTCAACATCCTCTCCATGGTATTCGCCATCATGTTGATCGGTTTGGGGATCGAGTACGGCATACAGGTGGTGCTGCGGTACCAGGAGGAAATCAGGGGGGGAGCCAGCGGCATGGAGGCCATCGACATCGGCCTGACCGCCAACATCCGCTCCATCGTCATGGCCGCCGCCACCGTGGCCCTGGCCTTTGCCACCTTTGCCTTCACCGATTTCAAGGGCATCGCGGAACTGGGCATCATCGCCGCCGGCGGGGTGTTCATCTGCGTCATCGCCGCCTTTACCGTCTTGCCGGCCATGCTGGTCCTGCTGGAGCGCTTCCGCAAGCCGGCTACCCGGTATGCCTCCACGCCGGACAGCAGGCGGGAGATGGACTTCAGCAAACGCCCGGTTTTGAGCCTCCTGTTCGGCCACCCGCGCATGGTGGTTGCCGCGACCGTTTGCCTGTCGCTCATCTGCCTCTATCCCACCCTGGGGATGCGGTTCGACTACAACCTGATGAATCTGCAGGCCAAGGGGCTGCAGTCGGTGGAATACGCCTACAAGCTGATGCGGAGCAAGGAGAACTCGGGCTACTTCGCCGTGGTTCTGGCCAGGGATGCGGCGGAGGCGCGGCAGTTGACGGAGCGGCTGGAACGGCTGCCGGCGGTTGATCATGTGGTCAGTCTGGCGAGCCTGGTGCCGGACCAGCAGGAGGCCAAGCTGGCCGAGCTGGCGGCCCTGAAGCAGGTGATGGACCAGGTGCGTCCGGTGCCCTACGAGGAGAGCCTGCAACCCATGGCGCTGCCAGCGGTATTCGAGAAATTTCACGACCGTGTGGAGCGGCTGAAGAAGGCCCTGGAGGCCAGGAAAGCGCCCGAGGCCCGGCCGGTGGGTGACTTCCTGGTCACCCTGGACGGCTTCTTCAAGAGCCTGGAAAAGGAGAAGGACGGGAACGCCCTGGGGATGCTGCGGGAGTTCCAGGCGGGGATGTTCGCCGAGCTGCCGGACAAGCTGGCCATGATGAAGCAGAGCC
>DATBXI010000178.1:0-3507 GCA_036514355.1 Desulfuromonadaceae bacterium | reverse complement strand
TCCAGGCGTCATAGGGATTGGTGATCCCGGAGACCGAACCGCTGCCGGTTCCCGCCGTGGTTGCGGTGAGTGAAACCGTGGCGGGTGGTTGCGAGAGATCTGTCAGTATCGAAAGGGAGCCGTTGGCAGTGACCGTGTTGCCGCTATAGCTGGCCGTGGCAGCAACCAGGTACATCCCTTTGGCCGACGGCGCACTATTGCTCCCGTTGTACGTTATCGTTACCGGGATTCCAGCCGGAATGGTGGTGACGGAGACCTGCTTCGGCGTGCCGTCATATTTCTGCTGCAGTCTGTCGATGGAAATGATCGGGTACCAGGCTGGGGTGGGGGAATAGTGAATCGCCCCCTGTGCCGAGGCCGGAGCCGGTTCGACGTTGTTTCCGCTGTCGGTGGCCTGGCTGTAGAACTCGTAATAGCCGGTCCCCTGCGGATAGGAGAACTGCGCTGTGTAGGGAGCGGCTGTGGCGGTGGCGACCGGCGTCCAGGGGCCCCAGGTCGTGTTGTCGGCGGAATAGCGGTAGAAGAACTGGACCTGGGCCACGCTGCTCCCCGCTGCCTGGGTGGTTACCCGGAGCACCGGGGCGTTGCTGCCATACTCCTTGGAGTCAAAGGCGTAGCTCGGCGGTGTGGTGTCGGGAGAGTCCTCGGTCACCGCCTTGACGACGAGCGAGACGAGCTTGGTGCCGCCCCACTTACCTAGGACAAACGGAGTAACGTCCCAGTTGTACCAGAGGTTGGCGCTCCCCGAGGCAAGGGTCTGCGTGGCGAGCGGGGCGCCGAAGAGGGGTTGGCTGTTCCAGGTTATGCCCGTCTCCGTCCAGGTGTCGTCGTTCCCGCCGCGCACCTCGGTCGGCAACGTCGCTCCCGTTGCCTTCCAGTCCCAGAGCTGAAGGGTGGCACCGGATATGGTCGTCCCTGCGGGCAGTGCGGAGAGGTTGAACTTCAGCCAGGCGCGCTCGTTGCCGTAGCTGTTGGTGCCAGAGCTCTGAATGTACAGGTTGTTGTTATTGGTGTTTGTGGTCGGCTTGCCGCTGGCGATCTGGGCGTCGGCCACCGGCGCCAGGTAGTACGTGCCGTTGCCGACCGCTGCGGTGGCGCTCAGGGTGAGCTGCCCGCCGGTCGTGCCCGGCGCAACCGGGTCGAGGTGGGACGAGACCGCAGAGGCCGCCGGCAGCTGGGCAGTGGTGGTCACGGCCTTGTCGCAGCGAAAGCGCAGGGCATAACTTTCCATGGTGGGTATGCCGGAGATGAGCAGTGTGTCGCCCACATTTCCGGGGAGAGTCTTTGCAGCATAGGCGGTTGCGTCCATGATGGAGAGGGTCTGGCCGCTCTGGTCGGTGACCGTACTGGTCCCGGTCTTTTTCGCCAGGAACTGCACGTAGTGGTTCTTGTACCAGTCGTTCCAGAAGGCACCGATGGACGGCATGAAGGTTGGCTTGGCGAGGCTGTCGTCATGGCCGACTATCTTGAACTCGACGCCGTCGGCATAGATCCCTTCCTGATCGACGAACTCCGGATTGCCGCCGTAGAAGCTTCCCTTGCCCCAGGTCTCGATGATGTCGCCCGGCTTGAGGGCGCCGGCCTTGAAGCCCAAGTAACTGCGGTACATCTCCTGCTCGGAGAGGCGGTTCGCAGGATTGATCGTGCCGTCGGCATTGACGAGATCGGCCGGGACCTGGTTGCCGCCGCGGCGCGCCAGGGTCTCCGGTGTGGCGCTGAGGAAGCGGATGAACGCGTCTTCGAAGGACGGCTTGGTGTCGTTGTCGTTCATCATCGTGATCACGGCGCGGTAGCCACCGGAAAATTCGGTGTTCAGGTGATAACGCGGCCCGCCGACCCGATAGGGGTTGTCGGCGGTGAACTGGCGCATGAAGTCCACGATGCCGTCGCGGCAGAGGACGTTCGAGGTGCGCGGGGCCGTGTCGGACCAGGTCCAGCCTGTGGGCGGATGGGCGTACATGTAGTTGTTGATCGCCACCGTATAGGTCTTGCCAAGGTCGATCGGCTGCCCATTGAACTTGACCGAGGTCGCCACGCCGTCGTAGGCGGTTACGTCCAGGGCGCTGGAAAATCCGGCGTCCATGGTGGTCTGCTTGAGGAAGTTGACGATCTCCTGGCCGGTCATGTTGACGCGGTAGAAGGTGTCGTCGTTCCAGGGGAAGGTCTCGTAGATCTGCATGTAGGTGACCGGTCCGGCCGGGATGTCGGCCCGCACGCCGCCTCCCGCCTCCATGGCGAGGTCGCACTGGCCGAAGAGCTGTTCCGCTTTCCAGCGCATGGCGTCGCAGATCCACTGGCCGGCGGTATTGTTGCCGCTCCAGGGGTACTCGTTGGACGACCACCACTTCATGCTGTTGTCGAGCATCAGGTTGTCGCCGGTGTAACCGATGACTTCATCGACCGGGTGACCGGGATGGGCCGCATTGTACTGGCTGGTGAGATTATTGATGAGCGCCTGTACATCGGCGTCCGGGGTGATATCCAGATTGCGGATCGGATGCTGTTTCGAACTGGCATATGAGCCGGTGGTACTTACGTTCAGTTCGCCGATGTATTTCATGTAGCTGGCGGATTCGGTGAAGATGGTCTTATTGTTGAGCATCGACGGCTGCCAGACGGTGTCGGCCCAGGTGTGCCAATGGCCGCTGACGACCACCTCCGGCACCCTGGCAGCGGAGTTGTCCTTCAGAAGCGGCGCGGCAGGATCGACAATGGCGCTGTGGCCGATATGGGCGGCCAGTACGACCATGTCGCACCCCTGGTTGTTGCGCAGTTCGTTCACATACTGGGCAAGATGGCAGGCATCGGGAGTGGTGGACGTACCGTCCCAGTCACAGGAATCGACCACGAGCGTGCTCGCAAGCGACGCCCCCACCTCGGCGGCCTGGGTGGTATATCCGAGAATGCCGACTTTCGTGCCGTTGATGGTCACGATGGTATAGGGGGCGAAATACGGCTGATGGGTGACGGCATCGCGGACATTGACCGAGATTACCGGAACACCCGAATTTTTCAGCGCGACCAGGTTGTTGACATAGTTGGCGTCGCGGACATCGTGATTACCCACGACAACCGCATCCATGCCTCGGCCGTTTCGACCACTCAGGTTTTTCAGCTTGGAGGAGAGCAGGGTGTAGAACTGGGTCATGCTCCCGTTGCCTCCCATGTCGCCAATGGGATTGCCCTCCGAGATATCCCCGGCGTCTATGACGAGCGAATTCGGATTGGCGCCCACTAGACTGAGCATTTTCCCCGCAAGGTAAGCGGCCCCACCCACATCCTCGAATGTCTGCGGGCCGGTGCCGTGCTCGGTGACGATCCACTTATGCGGCGTAATGCGGGCATGGGTGTCGTTGACATGGAAGATGGTGACCCCCCCTTTGAAATTAGCCGTGATGGTCTGGCTGGCCTTGACGTTGCTCACGGTCAGGGGATTGTCCGTAGCGGTGGTGAAGCCGTTGGTGCCGGTCCAGTTGAAGAAGGCAAAGGTGTTTGCATCCTTGGCGG
>DATBXI010000177.1:0-2294 GCA_036514355.1 Desulfuromonadaceae bacterium | reverse complement strand
CGGCCAGCTGGTCTACCCCGCCGCCGACCTGTCCGAGCAGATCTCCACCGCCGGGAAGGAGGCGTCGGGAACCGGCAACATGAAATTCGCCCTGAACGGCGCCCTCACCATCGGCACCCTGGATGGCGCCAATGTGGAGATCCGCGAAGAGGTGGGGGAGGAGAACTTCTTCCTGTTCGGCCTGAACGTGGAGGAGGTCCGGCAGCTGAAGGGGCAGGGGTACGACCCGCGGCGCTGGTACGAGGAGAACCCGCAGCTCAGGGAGGTCATCGACCGGATCGCGTCGGGCGCGTTCTCCCCCGGCGACCCGAACCTGTTTCGGCCGCTGGTGGACCAGCTCCTCAGCCGCGACGACTACCTGCTGCTCGCCGACTACCAGGCGTACATCGACTGCCAGGACCGGGTGGACGCGGCCTTCCGGGACAGGCGGAGGTGGACGGAAATGTCGATCCTGAACGTGGCCCGCATGGGGAAATTCTCCTCCGACCGGGCGATCCGGGAGTACTGCGAGACGATCTGGAATGCCCCGGCACTTCCTGTGGATTGAGCTTTGTTTGGCACTGAAAGGAGCATCCATGAACGGCAGATTGATGGTACTGGTCTCTGCGTGTGCGGTTCTGCTGCTCACGACGTCACTCCGTAGCCATGCGGCAGAAATGGGCGAATTCACGGGGAGCTGGATCGCCAACGGCACACGGACACCCTTCCCCTTCGGGGAGGGGCGGCCGGTTTTCACCTTCAAGATCGCCGGCCATGTCAGCCTGCAGACGGCCCTTGGCAGGAAGAAGGACTACTGGTCCGAATGTATCGGCCTGGCCGATGCGGTGACCGGCGTTGTCGGCCGCTGCGTCTGGAAGGATCTTGCCGGCCCGGAGCTCTTTCTCACGCTGCAGAGTGACCGCTTGCAGCAGGGGAGCCAGGTCACCGGCACCATTGTCGGCGGCACCGGCCCCCTTGCCGGAATCAGCGGCGACCTGTCGTTCACCTGGTCGTCGGTTATCGTCCAGACGGATGCCGATGGGATAGTGACGATGACCGGCCAGACCCGGAACCTGGGCGGCCGGTACCGGATACCTTGATGAGAGCGATCGCCGCGGAAACACGCATAAGCCCGGTTCACCTCCCAAAGCGGTAAAGGAGACATATCATGTGGATCATCGAACTGCTGGTCGTGCTGTTTTTCATCTGGCTGGGCGCACGCCTGGGGAGCATCGGCATCGGTTTTGCCGGCGGATTCGGCGTGCTGGTCCTGGGGGTCGGCTTCGGCCTGAAGCCGGGCGCCATCCCGGTAGACGTCATCCTCATCATCATGGGGGTAATCGCTGCGATCGCGGCGATGCAGGTGGCCGGAGGGCTCGACTACCTGGTGCACATCGCCACCAGGATCCTGAAAAGCAACCCGAAATACATCACCTTCCTCGCGCCGGTCGTCACCTACACCATGACCATGTTTGCCGGAACGGGGCACACGGCCTTCTCGACATTGCCGGTGATCGCGGAAGTGGCAAAGCGCGAAGGGATCAGGCCGTCGCGCCCGCTCTCCATCGCGACCGTCGCGTCGCAGATCGCGATCACCGCATCGCCCATCTCGGCGGCCGTGGTCTTCTTCTCGACCGAACTGGAGAAGGTCGGGGTCGACTACGTCAAGCTGCTCATGGTCGCGATCCCGAGCTCCTTTCTGGCGTGCATGCTGGGCGCAGTCGTGACGAACTTCCTGGGCAAGGAGCTGAAGGACGATCCGGTCTACCAGGAACGCCTGGCCAAGGGGCTGGTGAAGATGGAGGCCGCTGCGGAAGAGCGGCCGGAGATGCCTCCGGAAGCCAAACGGTCCGTGCTGATCTTCGGCATCTGCCTTTTCTGCGTGGTGTTCTATGCCATGGCCATCAGTTCGACCTTCGCCCTCATCAAGGAACCGATCCTCAAGCGGGACGATGCGATCATCACCTTCATGCTGGCCGCAGCCACCCTTATCTGTCTGTTCTGCAAGGTCGACGCGAAGAACATCCTCAACGCGGCGACGTTCAAGTCGGGAATGAGCGCCTGCATCTGCGTGCTGGGCGTCGCCTGGCTCGGCACCACCTTCGTGTCCGCGCATATGAAGGAGATCAACGTGTTTGCCGCCAGACTGCTCGAAGCGTACCCCTGGATGCTGGCCGTGGTTATCTTCTTTGCGGCCATGCTCCTCTATTCCCAGGCAGCGACCACCAAGGCGCTGATGCCGGCGGCGCTGGCCCTGGGCGTCAGTCCGGTCGCGGCGATCGCAGCTTTTGCCGCGGTCAGCGCGCTGTTCGTGC
>DATBXI010000176.1:0-12269 GCA_036514355.1 Desulfuromonadaceae bacterium | reverse complement strand
CTGCCACAGAGACACAGAGACACGGAGAAAGCCATTGAGGCCGGAAAAATCGGGCAAATGCCTTTTGGGGAACATAGACAGGAATCATGACAGGATGACTTCTTTTGTGAAGAGATACGTTGGCTCTCTCTGTGAAATCCTCTGTGTCTCCGTGTCTCTGTGGCAGATTTTCTTTTAAGGTTTTTCATAATGTCCGATACAACATTGGAACCCACCATGCTACGCAAAATCACCGTCTTCCTGGAGATGATCAAGTTCTCCCACACCATCTTCGCGCTGCCGTTCGCCCTGACCGGGGCCCTGCTGGCCGCGGGCGGCCTCCCCACGGGGCGCCAGTGCCTCTGGATCATCCTGGCCATGGCCGGGGCACGCACGGCCGCCATGGGGCTGAACCGGCTGATCGATGCCGAGATCGACGCCCGCAACCCCCGCACCGCCGGCCGCGCCATCCCGGCAGGGCTGATCGGCAAGGGGGTCACCCTTGCCTTCATCTGCGCGGCAACCGGCTTGATGCTCCTGGCCGCTGCCATGCTCAACCCCCTCTGCCTCAAGCTCGCGCCGGTCGCCTTGTTCTTTCTGGTGCTCTACTCCTACTGCAAGCGCTTCACCTCCCTGGCCCACGTGGTGCTGGGCATCTGCCTGGGTGCCGCGCCCATCGGGGCCTGGGTGGCCATCCGCGGGGACATCTCCGCCCCGCCCCTGATCCTGGGGGCGGTTGTGCTGTTCTGGGTGGCGGGCTTCGACATCCTCTACGCCCTGCAGGACCTGGAGTTCGACCGGGGGGCCGGGCTGCACTCCATCCCCGTCGCGCTGGGGGTAACGGGTTCGCTCTGGACGGCGCGCCTGTTTCACCTGGTGATGCTGACCCTGCTGGTCTGGTTGTGGGTCGCCCTGCACCTGGGGGTCTTCTTCATGGCGGGCATCCTGGCGGCAGCGGCCATGCTGCTGTACGAACACTGGCTGCTGAGAAATGGCAACCTGGAGAAACTGGACGCGGCCTTCTTCAACATGAACGGCTACATCAGCGTCGCCATATTGCTCTTCACGGCGGCCGATGTACTGACGCGGTGATGGCTTCGCCAACCGTGCATCCGGAGCTTTTGGCCGTGCCATTGGTTCCCGGGTGCTTTGGGAGGATGTTATGAGCGGAAAACGAATCCTTATGGCCCTCACCGGGGCCTCCGGCTCCATCTACGGGCTGCGCCTGATGGAGGAACTGGTAGGGCGGGGCTTCCTGCTCACGGTGGTGGTCAGCGACAGCGGGCAACTGGTCTGCCGGGACGAGACCGGTCTGGACCTGCTCACCGACCCCGAGACCGCCACTGCCCGTCTCCATAAGCATCTGGGTGTGAAGCTGGGGGTCGAGGTGGTGGCGCCGAACAACCTGTTCGTCAGCTCGGCCAGCGGCTCTGCCGCGCCCCATGCCATGATCGTGGCCCCGTGCAGCATGGGGACCCTGGCCCGCATCGCCTGCGGCGTGTCCGGCAACCTGATCGAGCGCAGCGCGGACGTAATGCTCAAGGAACACCGGCCGCTCCTGCTGGTGCCCCGGGAGACGCCGCTCTCGGAGATCCATCTGGAGAACATGCTGAAGCTCGCCCGGGCCGGGGCGCGCATCATCCCGGCCATGCCCGGTTTCTACCACAAGCCCGAGACCATCGACGACCTGCTGAACTTCGTGGTCGGCAAGGTGCTGGACCAGCTGGGGGTCCCCAACGACCTGTTCCAACGGTGGGGAGACCGGTAACTCAAACTGCAATGGAACGCGGATGACGCGGATTGAGCGGATTTTCGCAGCGTTTTGAGGACGGTGATGTTGGATTTATCCGTGAACATCCGCTCAAATCAGATATGATCCGCGTTCCATTGCTTTTTTGCTTGATTCCAGGATACTCCGGCCCATCCCATGCCAAACTACGTTCCACCTGCCATTGAAGCCTACCTGACCAAGCGCGCCGTCACCACTCCCTGGCGCATCGCCGAGCCTCCCGCCGGATCGTTCGCCGGTGCCGCGGTCATCCCTGCCCTGGCCGAAAGCCCCAACCTTGCCCAGACCCTGCACTCCCTTTCGCTCAATCCGCCCGACTCGCTGGCACGCCTCCTGATCCTGGTGGTGGTCAATCACCGGGTTGACGCTTCCCCCGAGGAACGGGCCGACAACCGGCTCACCCTGGAGATGCTGCCCGGCTGGCGGCGGGAGTACGGGTTGGAGCATCTGCACTGGGTGGATGCCGCTAGCGCGGGCCTTGAGCTCCCCCTCAAACAGGGGGTGGGGCTGGCCCGCAAGATCGGCATGGACCTGGCCCTGGGGCACCTGGATTACGCAACGGGCGATCCGCTGCTGGTCTGCCTGGACGCCGACACCACGGTGCAGGCCGACTACCTCCGGGCCATCGCCGCCCATTTTGCCGGTACCGGGGCGGGCGGGGCCAGCATCTCCTTCCGCCACCGCCCTGCCCTCGACGCGCAGGGACAAGCGGCCATCGACCGGTACGAGCTGTTCCTGCGGGCCTATGTGCTGGGGCTGGCCCAGGCCGGTTCCCCCTATGCCTTCCACAGCGTGGGGAGCGCCATGGCCTGCCGCGCGTCGGCATACGTGGCGGCCGGAGGGATGAACCGGCGCCTGGCCGGGGAGGATTTCTACTTTCTCCAGCAGGTTCACAAAGTGGCCGGGGTTGCGCCCCTGAGCGGGACCTGCGTCCACCCGGCGCCCCGTGCCTCCCGGCGCGTTCCCTTCGGCACCGGCCGGGCCGTGGGGGATATGCTGGCCCAGGGGGAGGGACGGCTGCTGTTCTACCAGCCGGCGCTGTTCCCGCTCCTGGGGGAGTGGCTGGCGTGCGTGACGGAGTGCCCTGAAGCGGACGGCGCAGCGCTGCTGCACCGGGCCAGGCGCATCTCCCCCCATCTGGGAGAATTCCTGGACCAGGCGGGCTTCGGTGCGGCGAGGGACAACATGCTCCGGCACAATTCCGGGCAAGACAGGGTGCTGACGGCCTTCCACGGCTGGTTCGACGCCTTCCGCACCATGCGGCTCATGCACCACTTGACGGACGCCGCGTTCCCCCGGGTCCAGCCGGCTCAGGGCGTAGGGCCGCTCCTGGAACGGGCCGGGCAGGAGGGCTCCGGTGGGGTGGCCGCGCTGCTGGAACGGCTGTGCCTGCTCCAGGGGGCGTGAGGGTGGCCGGCGGAAAGGATACGCCCGGGGGGTGGTACGAGGACGCGGTGACCGTGGACGGCGTGACGATCCCCTATCGCTACTGCCGCTCCCGGCGCCGGACCCTGGGCATGACGGTCAGGCCGGACAAGTCGGTCAGCGTACGGGTGCCCCTGGGCACTGGGCATGCCGCCATCCGGGAGTTCGTGACCCGGCGCGGTGCCTGGATCGCAAGGGTCTGGGCCCGGTGCGAGGCGCACAGTCCGATGCCCGGACAGAGCTACGCCACCGGCGCCGCCTTCCTGTACCAGGGGGTGCACCGCCTGCTGGCGCTTGAGCGAGGCTCCCGCGCTTCCGTGCAGCTGCGTGACGGCCGCCTCGTGGTGACCACGCCGGACGACCCATCCCCCGTGGAGCTCCGCGAACGGATCGACGCCTGGTATCGGGCCCGCGCCCTGGAGGTGTTCCAAGAGCGGCTGGCCGCCTGTCATTACGAGATGGCGCCGGCAGGGTCGGCACCGCCGCAGTTCACGGTCCGCACCATGACCAGCCGCTGGGGGAGTTACTCTTACCGCACCCGGCGCATCACCCTCAATCTGAACCTCATCAAACTCCCCCCGACGTGCCTCGACTACGTGATCATCCACGAGCTCTGCCATATCCACGTGCGCCATCACGGCCCCGCCTTCTGGCGGCTGGTGGCTCGCCATGTCCCGGATTACCGTGCCCTGCGCCGGCAGCTCACCGCGTTCATCCCCGTGCTCCACTGAACAATCCGCGCTTGCAGAGTGGCGTTAATGGTATACACTATGTTACAGAATTGTTTCAAAATAGTAAAAATTGTGTATCATGGTGAAACTTCAAGAGCGAGTCGGCTCACGTCTGTCACCGTCATCCGCCGGAGATAGCAACCATGACCACTCAGATCCGTCGCATCCGCCTCTATGCGTCCGTCGCGGCCGTTGTGTGGACGGCTTCACTGGTATGCTCCCTTGCCTGGCTTTGGCGCCAGGAGCGAAACAACGTCCTTGCCATTGCCCGGGCCGAGGCACGGGCGACCTACGAGAAGGATATCCTGTACCGGCGCTGGGCAACCGGGCATGGCGGCGTCTATGTGCCGGCCACCGACCGTACGCCCCCCAACCCCCATCTGTCGCATATCCCGGAGCGGGATATCGCCACCCCCTCCGGAACCGCACTTACCCTGGTAAACCCCGCCTACATGACGCGCCAGGTTTTTGAGTTCGCCAGCCAACAGCAGCAGGTGGTTCGCGGCCACATCACGAGCCTGAAGCCGATACGACCGGAAAATGCGCCAGATCCCTGGGAGGTCGGCGCGTTGCGCGCCTTTGAACAGGGCGCTCAGGAGGTCAGCGGGGTCCAGGTCATGGACGGCCACCGCTATCTGCGCCTGATGCGACCGTTTGTCACCGAGAAGGGATGCCTGAAGTGCCACGCCTCCCAGGGGTACAAGATCGGGGATATCCGGGGCGGGGTCAGCGCGTCGGTCCCCCTGGAAGCGCATGCCCGCTATGCCGACAGGACGATCAGGGGGGGCGCCGCCACCCACGGCATCATATGGCTGCTGGGTATGGGGATGATCGGCATGGGTACGCGATCGCTTGTCCGCAGCGATCACGCGTTGCAGGAAAGCGAGGAGCGTTACCGCACGGTGGCGGATCATACCGCGGACTGGGAGTACTGGCAGGCGCAGGACGGCGGCTTCCGCTATGTTTCCCCTTCCTGCGCGTCGGTGTGCGGCTATACCCATGACGAGTTCTACCGCAATCCAGGGCTGATGGAGAGCATCATCCATCCCGACGACCTGCATGCTTACACGGCACACGTGCATGCCGCGCGCGCAAACGGCAGCCAGGAGTCCATCGACTTCCGGATCGTCACCTGCGATGGCCGGGTGCGCTGGATCTCCCATGTCTGCAGAGCCGTGTTCGGCAGGAACGGGAAGGAAAACGGGCGGCGCGCCAGCAACCGCGACATCACCGGCCGCAAACTGGCCGAAGAAGCGCTTCATGACCAGGCGATAGAGTTGGAGGAGGAGATCGCCGAGCGGCAGCAGGTTCAGGAGGCGCTGCAGGAACAGGCGACCCTGCTGGAAGAGGAGATTGCCGAACGGCAGGCCGCGCAGGAGGCGCTGGCCGTCAAACAGCTTCAGTTGGAGAAACTCAACGTATCGCTACAGGAGCGTATTGACGCCGCCATAGCGGACCTGCGCCAGAGGGACCGCATGCTGATCCAGCAGAGCCGTCTGGCGGCCATGGGGGAGATGATCAGCAACATCGCCCACCAATGGCGCCAACCGCTCAACAATGTCGGTCTGATCGTTCAGAATCTCCGGCTGGACTTCGAAGCCGGCACGTTGACCGTGGGCACCATGGCACGAGAGGTGAAAAACGCCATGGACGGCATCTTGTTCATGTCCCATACCATAGACGATTTCCGGAACTTCTTCCGGCCGGATAAGGAGAAGAGCGCCTTCAGCATCACCAGGAGCATCGACACTACCCTTGAATTCATAGGGGCCAGCCTGGCCAGCCACGGCATCGGCGTTGATTTCGCGGCAGCGGAGGATATAACCGTTCAAGGGTATGCGAACGAATTCACCCAGGTGGTGCTGAATATCATCAACAACGCCAAAGACGTGCTGGTTACACGCAATGTCCGCAGCCCGTGCATCACGATCCGGGTGTCGCGCGAGAACGGCCGTGCCGTGGTGACGATACGGGACAACGGCGGCGGGATTGATGCCCGCATAGTGCCCAAGATATTCGACCCGTACTTTACGACCAAGGAGAAGATGCAGGGCACCGGCATTGGTCTGTACATGTCGAAGTCGATCATCGAGGGGAGCATGGGGGGACGGCTCACGGTCGCCAATGTGGAGGACGGGGCGGAGTTCAGAATCGAGTTGTAATGAGATCTGTAATGGTGAAAACAAAGGGCGTGCCGCCACACGACGGTACGCCCTTTACTGTTGCCACAACGCAGCTGCGGATTACCCCTTGTTCAGCACTTCCTCGGCAATGGCGCATCCCAGGGCCTCGCACTGGCCCAGGATCTCGGGGGTGGGGGCGAAGCTGGTCCTGACCGCCGGAATCGGGAGCCTGAACCCCATTCCCTTCAACCGCTCCTCGGCCATCTTGCAGGCCTCGCCGCTCCAGCCGTAGCTGCCGAACAGGCCGGCCAGGCTGGTCTTGAGCTTGATCGTGCTCAGCCAGGACAGCACGTCCCACATGGGTTTGGGTATGTCCCGGTTGATGGTGGGGATGCCGAAGATCAGCGCATCCGCCTCCTCCATCAGGTTCCGCACCTCGCTGGAGTTCAGGAGGCTGATGTGATAGCTGATCACCTGCACGCCATCCATGTTCGCCCCGGTGGCCACGGCCTCGGCCATCCGTTCCGTGTTGCCGTGGGGGGAGATGTACAGGATGAATATCTTCTTGCCGCCGGTGGTCGGCTTGCTCCAGGTCTCGTACTGCTGGATGACCCGCCACGGGTCCTGGCGGATGATCGGGCCGTGGCTGGGGCAGATCATGTCGATCACGTCGTGGCGGATCTTTTCCACGGCAGCCAGCACCTTGTCCTTGAAGGGGCGCATCAGGCAGTCGAAGTAGAAGTGGCGTGACGAGGTGAAGTCATCGATCTCGTCGTTGAACAGCCGGCCGCTATGGCAGTAGTGGGCGCCGAAGGCGTCGCAGGAGAAGAGGATGTTCTCCCCTTCCAGCCGGGTGAACATGGTGTCCGGCCAGTGGAGGAACGGGGCGATGATGAAGCGTAGCGTTCGCCCCCCCAGGTCGATGGTGTCGCCGTCCTTGACCACCTGGGACGTGAACGGCTTGTGCAGCATGTTGCCGAGGAAGTTCTTGGCGGCGGTGGAGGAGACCACCGTGGCGTTGGGGCAGTGCTCCAGCAGGTAGCCCAGGGCGCCCGAGTGGTCCGGTTCGGTGTGGTTGACGATGATGTAGTCGATGGTCTCGGGCGCCACCAGCCCCTTGATCTTGTCCATGAATTCGTCGGTCCGTTTTCCCTTGACCGTGTCGATGATGGCGGTCTTCTCGGTCCCCTTGAGCAGGTAGGAGTTGTAGGTGGTACCGTGCTCCGTCGGGAAGAGGTCGTCGAAGACGCGCAGGTCCGGGTCCTCAGAGCCGATCCAGTAGAGCCCCGGTTTGATTTCTACGGTTCCCAGCATTGCGGTGTTCTCCTTTTGGTGAGGTGCGGCCGGTACTCCGCGACAACGCTGTCGTGAATGTGATCGTGACCAGTCGTTATGGTTAACTATACCAGCCGGTTTTTTCTTAAACAAGCCACAAATCCAGCGTCCTGCCATGTTGGTTGACAGCGGAAGGAGCAGATTCTACAATCTCCCGGCATTGTCTACTTACCCATAAATCCCCTCCCCTTCAAGGGGAGGGCTAGGGTGGGGATGGGGTAGAGGGAACGACTGCACCAGAAGAACTGCCCCATCCCCCTCCTGTCCTCCCCCTTGAAGGGGGAGGGACTCATTGTGCAGGTTGCTACCGGACAACGCAGCACGGATTCAGGAATCCGGTATTCCCGAGGAGCCACCATGAAACAGAAAACCGTCTTCAGCTGCCAGGCGTGCGGCTGCCAGTCCCCCAAGTGGCTGGGAAAATGCCCGGACTGCGGCGCCTGGAACAGCATGGCCGAGGAGGCCGTCGTCAAGCCAGCTCAAACAGGCGCAGTGGGAGAGCGCGCCCGTCCGGTGCCGATCTGCGACGTGCCGGCCCAGGCCGAAACCAGGGTGGCGAGCAGCATCACAGAGCTGGACCGTGTGCTGGGAGGCGGGATCGTGCCCGGCTCACTGGTGCTGATCGGCGGCGACCCGGGCATCGGCAAATCGACCCTGCTGCTGCAGGCCATGCACAAGCTGGCGGAGCAGATCGGCGAGGTGCTCTACGTCTCCGGCGAGGAGTCGGCCTCCCAGACCCGGCTGCGGGGTGAGCGCCTCGGGGCATCCCACCCGCGTCTCCTGATCCTGGCGGAAAACTCCCTCGAGGCGATCCTGGCCCATGCCGCGACCCTCAAGCCCCGGGCCATGGTGGTGGATTCCATTCAGACCGTCTGGACATCCAGCCTGGAGTCGGCCCCCGGCAGCGTCAGCCAGGTGCGGGAATCGGCCGGCAAGCTGATGGTGCTGGCCAAGGGAAGCGGCATACCGGTCTTCATCGTGGGACACGTCACCAAGGATGGCGCCATCGCCGGCCCACGAGTGCTGGAGCACATGGTGGACACGGTGCTGTACTTCGAGGGGGACGGCAGCCACCCCTTCCGCATCCTCCGGGCGGTCAAGAACCGTTTCGGCTCCACCAACGAGATCGGCGTGTTCGAGATGAAGCAGGAGGGACTGACCGAGGTGGCCAACCCGTCGGAACTCTTCCTGGCCGAGCGCCCCCTGGGGGTGGCCGGATCGGTGGTAACCGCATCGCTGGAAGGGAGCCGGCCGCTGCTGGTGGAGCTCCAGGCCCTGGTGACCCAGACCTCCTTCGGCGTTCCCCGCCGCACCACCATCGGGGTGGACCACAACCGCCTGGCCCTGCTGGTGGCGGTGCTGGAGAAGAAGGTCGGCCTGCACCTGGCCGGCCAGGACATCTTTCTCAACGCCGCCGGAGGGGTGCGGCTCAACGAGCCGGCCGCCGACCTGGCCATGATCATGGCCGTGGCCTCCAGCCATCTGGACAAGCCCATCGCGCCCCAGACCGTGGTGCTGGGCGAAGTGGGGCTGGCCGGGGAGGTGCGGGCCATCACCCAGCCGGAGCAGCGCATCGCAGAGGCCGAGAAATTGGGATTCCACAGCTGCATTCTCCCCTCGGGGAACCTGAAACGGCTCAAGAAGGGGCGGATCAGGCTCGAAGGGGTGGCATCGGTGGAGGAGGCTATGCGGCTGCTCATGGAATGATTCTATTTTTTTCTGGACTTGTTCCGCAACAGTCTTTAAAATTTATATATTTCACACGAATCCGGGAGCAGGCAATGGAAGCGGATAAATTAGAATACTTCAGGAACGTCCTGAGCGACGAGATGAAGACCCTCTTGAACGAGGCGGGCAAGACCGTCACCGAGATGAACTCTGATTCATCCAACTTTCCCGACCCGACGGATCGGGCCACCCAGGAATCGGACCGCAACTTCGAGCTGCGCATCCGTGACCGCGAGCGGAAGCTGATCAACAAGATCAAGGACGCCTTGGACCGCATCGACAAAGGGGAGTTCGGCATCTGCGAGGAGTGCGGGGAGGAGATCGGCGAGGCGCGGCTCAAGGTACGGCCGGTCACCACGCTCTGCATCAACTGCAAGATGGAAGAGGAAGAGAAGGAACGGCGTCTCTAGTAGTTGTCCTCATCACATCCCCGGCGGCAGGTGCACGCAATGGAAGCACGCATCCCATCCAATCAAGCCGCAGCGACCCGGCAGCTCGACGAGTTGACCCTCCTCTATCGCTTCAGCAACACCATGCTGTCCACCATCCGCCTCAACAAGCTGACCCACCTCATACTCACCGCCCTTACCTCCGGGACTCCGCCCCTGTTCGAGCGGGCCATGCTGTTTCTGCGCAGCGAGCGATCGGGCGTGTTGCAGGGGATGCTGGGTGTCACCACGGATACGGTCGACGGCCTGACGGTGGTAGGCGATGAAACCTCCCTGAGCAGCCGCTGGGACATCAGCGATGGCGTCATCCTCCGCCAGCGGGGCACGGATTTCTGCTCCCGCGTGCACGCAACGCGCATTGAACTGGATGATGGGTGCAGTGTCATCAGGCAGGTCATCGTGGAGAACCGGCTCTTTTACATCGAAAATGCCGACTGCCAGGAGTGTCCGGCCTGCTGTTTCATCAACCAGTTTGATATGGCTGCGTTTGCGGCCGTGCCGTTGGTGGCGCGGGACAGGATACTGGGGGTCATCGTCGTGGACAACCCCGCCTCCGGCACCGGCATCAGCCGTGACAACCTGCACTTCCTGCAGCTGTTTGCCAACCAGGCCGGCATGGCCATCGAGAACTCCATGCTCTACAACCGCATCGAGGACGCCAACGCCAACCTGCGCGACGCCCGCGAGCGCCTCATCCACGGCGAACGCCTGGCGGCCATCGGCGAAATGGCGGCCAACCTGGCCCATGAGTTGAAAAACCCCCTGGTAACCATCGGCGGGTTTGCGAGACGACTGCTGAAGTCGCTGCCCAGTGCATGCCGCGAGCATCACTATGCCGACACCATCTTCAAGGAGGTCGGCCACCTGGAGAAGATGCTGGCCGACATCCTGGCCTTCTCGCGCAAGCCGACCATCTGCTACTGTCAGTGCGATCTGGAGGATACCCTGAAAGAGTGCTTCGACAGTTGCGCACTCACCTTTGAGGATCGCGGCATCCGGCTGGTCTCCACCCGTGCCCCCGGTCCCTGGCCGATCCTGGGAGATCCCTACCAGCTCAAGCAGGTCTTTCTCAACCTGCTGCTCAATGCCTGCGAGGCCATGCCGGACGGCGGGGAGATCCTTGCCGCGGTGCGGCCCGCGCCCACTGCCGACAATTGCGTGCAGGTCATCATCAAGGACACCGGCGGCGGGATTCCCGCGGATATGGTGCCCAAGATATTCAACGCGTTTTTCACGACCAAGCGGCACGGCACCGGCCTTGGTCTGGCAATCGCCAACCGTATCCTGGTGAACCACAACGGCAGCATTACGGCGGAAAACGAAGGGAACGGCGCAGTTTTCACGGTAACCCTGCCGTTGGCCGAATCGCACGAACCTGCTCGGTGATGCCCGAGTGGCTGGTAGGGCCGGTCCGGGCGGGCATTGCGCGAAAAAATGTGGCAACAGTTCTCCGGATGGTATATAACTACCCGTCACCGGATGAATCATATCTGCGGGGATGTAGCTCAGCTGGGAGAGCGATGCGTTCGCAACGCATAGGTCGACGGTTCGATCCCGTTCATCTCCACCAATTCAATCAAGGGGGTTATGTCTCATGGCATAACCCCCTTGCCGTTTGCGGGTCCAGGTGTGGCCCACGTTCCCCGGGGTATACAAAGTACGTGGCGTTTGCTATGATTCGCCACATGGGATCTTGAGGAGCCGCTCTCATGGCGGGCGCTGTCGGAAACGCTGTGTCCCCCGGCGCGCGGCAATAAGGGAATCTGCAGGCCAAGGAACTTCCGTGTCCAGTTGCCGTACCGCTCTGATCTATTCGCCCCTGTTCGGCCGTTTCAGTTACGGGAGCGACCATCCCTTCAAGCTCCAGCGCTATCGCCTGGTGCGCGAGTTGATGGAGGCCTACGGGCTGCTGGCGCTGCCCACCATGGAGATCCGCGATTGCCGGCCCGTGCCCGACGAACTGGTGCTGACCTTTCATGATCCGACCTATGTGGCGCGCCTGAAGGAGTTCAGCGCATCCAGCGAGCCGCGCGCCGATTTCCGTTTCGGTCTGGGAGATGCGGACTGTCCGGTGTTCCAGGGACTGTACGAGTACGCCAGCCTCGGGGCCGGGGCCAGCTTCGAGGCGGCCCGGCTGGTGGAGGAAGAAGGGTTCGACGTCGCCTTCAACCTGGCCGGCGGCTGGCACCACGCCCACCGGGCCAAGGCATCGGGGTTTTCCTACCTGAACGACGCAGTGCTGGCCATCAACTGGCTGGTGGAGCGGGGGAGGCGGGTGGTCTACCTGGATATCGACGCCCACCACGGCGACGGCGTGCAGGAGGGGTTCTACGCAACCGACCGGGTGCTGACCATCTCGCTCCACGAGAGCGGCATCTACTTCTTTCCCGGGACCGGGTTCGAGGACGAGATCGGCGAAGGACAGGGCAGAGGCTATTCGGTCAACGTGCCGTTGATCGCCCACACCGACGACGCCCTGTACATGAAGGCTTTCGACGAGGTGGCCTACCCGCTGATCGCCGCCTTTGACCCGGACGTGATCGTCACCCAGATCGGGGCCGACACCTTTCGCACCGATCCGCTCACCCGGCTGGAGGTCACCACCCACAGCTACAGCTACATCATGCGCAAGCTCAAGGCCCTGAAGATCCCCTGGGTGGCGCTGGGCGGGGGAGGGTACGACCAGATGAACACCGCCCGGGCCTGGACC
>DATBXI010000175.1:0-2921 GCA_036514355.1 Desulfuromonadaceae bacterium | reverse complement strand
GGATAGAGGATTTCGTACTCATCACCTTCGAATCGAACTCCCTGGTGATCGCCGTCTACCAGGAGCAGACGCACGCGTAAGCATCCCACTTCCAATGCCTCACCTTGTGCGGCCAGAAGGAAAAGAGCCAGGTCGAACGATGTCGGGAATACTCCCAGGTCGTAGATCGCACAAAGGGTAGAATTTGTATTTTCTTTTGCTGTCATTGCGAAAATATCTTCCGATCTTCATTCTTATACATCGTCACGCACAGATGCCACCCCAGCGTTGCTCCATACAGCGGAAGAGTGCAGGGGCAGGTAGCGGAAGTACCAGTAGAGTATGCCTTTCATATGGCTTTCCCCCTGGGAAAGAAACCCCCTCGTATATTTGCGGAATGGGATAAGATCATCACTAATATCACAAGGTATTGTTAAGCTGTTGCAAGAGGTCGACTGAAAAGTCCAACAAGGGCTCTTCCGGCAATATAAACCTTGGGAATGTAATGGGGCCGGGATGGCCGCTGAGAGAAAAGCAGAGCCAGTGACCATTCAACGAAAAGAAATCATCTCCCAGCAACTGCGCCATCTCGACGACCTTTTCGGGATGCGGCTTCAACTCCGTATGTAAGCTATGATCTACAGTCAAAAGATCGATCTGGTTGCGGCTGGCAAAATCGACGATTGAAACCGCCTGGGGGACCGCCGAGTTGATAAAACCAAGCACGAGCCGCGCCCCTTCGGCATCATCGCCCCGCCAGAGGATCTGGCCGTCATAGTCGAGCGTATCCCTGCCGAGGTAGCGCTGGTCGGACATGTCATGCATCATGACGATGTGCTCTTTGTGCTGAAGGATCGGCAGGATTCTTCCGAGAACGCAGCTTGCCACTTCAAACCCATGGGCATCCCAAAAGACCAGGATTCTGTTGTACCTATTCAGCAGTGTTTCGTAATCAAAGCATACAATATCGGCGAGCCAGCACTCCAGAGGGGCGAGCCAGCCGGTCGGAAGAAGGCGTTCCTGGAAAAGGCGGGGCAACGTATGGTCCAGGAAGCCCGTACCGAGACAGAGGCTGACCACCTTGGTGCTGCCCAGTATATTGGCGGTCTCCGTGAAGACGCAGGTCGAATTCCCCTTGCCCCTTCCAAGCTCAAGGATCAGGTCGGGTTCGAACTCCAAGGCCATCGATGCAAGCTGAGTCCATTGGAAATAACTCAGATGCGAAAGCTCGCCGACGGTCTCACCCATTTCCCTGAACCGGGGGCATAACTTTGAAAGCCTCTGTCGCTGGTTCCAATAAGCCGTCGCAGGTGTCAGCACCGTGACCTCGTTGCCATGGGATACGTCAGAGAGACTGCCGCGCCGTAACACACAGATGCCACCCCCAGCGCTCTTCCATCCAGCGAAAGAACGCAGAGGGCAGGTGGCGGAAGTACCAGACCTTCCGGTACTCGTACCTTTTGTACTCTGGAATGCGGTAGGGAAAGATATGGTCGATACGGGTATCCTGGATGTCGAACCCCTTGAGGAACCCCCTGACGGTTTCGGCGGTGTAGGAATAGGTGACCGGACAACCGGTTTCGGCTTCCGAATAGCGGGCGATCAGCTCGTCGAGCGTCTCCCCCGGCTTTCTGCCGTACTTCATCAGCATCCAGAACACCTTCCACGAGGTGCGGTGGTACACCATGATCTTGAAGGTGCTCTCCCTGTCCATGTACTTGTGGATCTGCTCGATGACCAGTTCCGGGTGCGGTGTATGGTGGATGACGCCGAATGAGTAGACCAGGTCGTAGCGCTCAACAGGGACATAGTCGCTCAACTGCTCGGCATTGGCCTGATAGAAGGTGATATTGTCCAGTCCGAACACCTCGGCCCGCTTTTTTGCCAATGCAAGGGACTCGGTGGACAGGTCAACGGCGGTCACCTGCGCCCCGGCCCGGGCAAAATTGATGGTGTCGGTGCCGAGGCCGCAGCCGATCTCCAGGACTCGCTTCCCTTTCCATTTCTCGAACTCGGCAAAAAGGGGAATATGCGGCTCGACAAAATACTTGCGCGCCTCCACTTCGTCGAAGTACTGCTGCGTGCCGACCGGGCTGGATGAATGCCGGATGTTGCAGGGGCGAGCGTTCCAGTAGTTCTGGACCTTTTCGAGCTCAATGTTGCTGAATGGGGTGGTATTCATATGAACGTCATTCCTTTGCAGTGCCCACGCCGACCGGCAGGTAGGCAAACGGTGCCATATCTTTGACTCGGGCGATCCGCCAGCTGTCAACAACGGCGGCTCCCGGGGCGGCAATGGCGGCAATACGCTGCCAGTCCAACTCCCGGTATTCGGGCCAGTCGGTGAGCAGAGCAACGGCATGGGCGCCGGCCGCGCATTCGTAGATGTCATTGCTATATGCAACAGTTGCGCCGAGAAGCTCGCGGGCGGCATCCAGGGATTTCGGGTCGTGAAGCACTACCTCGTAACCCGCTGCGGCAAGCGACTTGGCCAGCATCACCGATTGCGATTCCTCGATGATATGGGTATCGGCCTTGTAGGAGAGCCCCAGCAGTGCGATCCTGGCAGGCGGTGCTGAGTGGGCGGCAATGCGCTGGTGCAGTCGCTCCGGTACGGCGTTGTTGATTGCCACGACCGCCTTTCCGAGCGCGGCATCGGCGCCGAACTCCTCCGCAAAGGCCTGGAAGGCGATGTTGTCCCGGGGGAAACAGGGACCGCCGAAGCCGAGTCCGCCTTTCAAGTATTTGCTCCCGACGCGGGTATCGGCGCCGATGGCAGTGGTGACCACGTCGATATCCGCGCCCGGCACCCTCTCGCAGACAGCCGCCAGGGCGTTGGCGTAGCTGATCTTCATGGTGACGTAGCAGTTGAGGCTGATCTTGGTGATCTCGGCGTTGACCAGTGACATGACGGCAATGGAGGGGGCGGTTTGGCAGGTGCT
>DATBXI010000174.1:0-4995 GCA_036514355.1 Desulfuromonadaceae bacterium | reverse complement strand
CAGCAGGCGGCTCGCCTCAAGCGAGCGCCGGTGCCCGCCCCGTCCGGGCGAGGCGCCGATCTCCCGCATGGCATGCATGACCGCCTGGTAGACGGTCTCCGGCTTGGGAAACGAGGTTGCGGCGTTATCGAGGTAGATGTGTCCCATTGGTCCCATTGGTCCCATTAGTCCTATTGGTCCCATCATGAAATGAATAGGACTGACAGGACAGATGAGACAGATAATCTGGAAGCGGCCTTACGGCAGCACCGCCGGCCGTTCCGCCAGCCAGGGGGCCACGATGACCGCACCCCGGCGGGCGTCGTGCGAGGCGTCGAGCACCGTGGCCAGAATCCGTGCCCCGTCGTTGCTCCCCCACCAGTTCTGTACGGCGCTGATCTCCTCCTGGCCGGTGTTCACCAGGTTGTGGCCGCCGTTGTTGTTGAAGGCGCTGGCCCATACCACGCCCCGGCCGTCGTCCATCCGCAGGCCGTCGGCCAGGTTGTCCGCAAACAGGCAGCGCTGCACCTTGATGCGGGCGCCGGCCAGGTGCAGCCCCACGTCGCGGTTGTGCATGAAACGCGACATCAGCACCTGCCCCTCCCCTCCCTTGAGCAGCGCGCCGACACCGTTGTCCCCCACCTCGCACGCGGTGAACCGGATCCGGCACTCATCGGCCGCGATCCCCTCCTGGTCGCTCCCCCTGACCTTGGCCGAGGCCAGCACCAGGGTCGAACGACGGGCAACGATCCCCCGGCGGTTATCCGCAAGGGTGGCCTCGCGCAGATCGAGCTCGCTGTCGTGGGACTCCAGGCCGGTTGCGCAGGCGTTGACCGTGACCATGGACAGGGTCGCGGTGCTGTCCCGCAGCAGCACGCCGGTGTTTGAACGGGCTATGGTCATCCCCTTGGCGGTGAATGCGGAAAAATGGGCCGCAATGGCCGTGTCTGCACCCTCGATGCGGCAGTTGTCCAACTGGTTGCGCTTTTCGCTGGACAGGAGCAGCACGCCTCCCCAGTCCCCCCGGTCGGCCTCCAGGAACTGGGGGGCCAGGAGCACCGGCTTGTCGGGGGTGCCGCTGCACTGGATCCTCCCCATGACCACCAGGCGCGGCTGCTGCTGCATGATGGCCGACCGCATGAAACGCACCACCGTTCCCGGCTCGATCCGCAGCGTGGCCTGGGGTGCCACCACCAGGCTCCCCCTGACCAGCACGGTCCCGCGCCAAGTCATGTCCTCGGTGATGGTCAGGTTTTCGTAACTGCTGTCTGCCCGGGTGATTGCGGTCCGGTGCTCGCCGGCAACGGGTGCGGCGTCAAAGGCGTTGGCAGCGGGCGGGCGGGCCGGTTCCAGGGGGACACCCATGGGGGTGGGACTGGACGGCGGTTCATGGGGCAGAAGCGTGTCCCGCACGGTGGGGGATATGGGAGCAGGCTGGGGAGCAGGCGTGCCGCCCGGGTCCTGGCTAGGCTGGGGCAGCGGCTTGACCGCCGCCGGCACGGCACCGGCGGGAACGGTCACCGAGATGACCTTTTTGCTGCGGGGCGTGGCATCGCTTTCGAACAGGAACCTGAGACAGCCGGACAGGGGCAGGACCAGGGCGCAGAGGATGAAGAGAGCGGGGATGCGGCGCCAGAGACGCGGGAAGGCGGGAGGGGTCACTGCTTGGCTCCCTCCTTCAGCAGGATGCGGTTCTTGCCGGCGCCCTTGGCCTGGTAGAGCAGATTGTCGGCCACCGCTACCAGCCCAGCGGCATCCTGGGCATCCTGGGGAAAGCAGGCAATGCCGGTGCTGACGGTAACCGGTTCCGCCACATCCCGGCAGAGCACCTTCGTACTGTCGGCGATGATCCGTTGCCTGATCCGCTCCGCCACCTTGCAGGCGCTGGCAACGGCGGTCTCGGGCAGGATCACCACGAACTCCTCGCCGCCGTACCGGAAGGCGAAATCCACACTGCGCAAGACCCGCTTGATCGACCGGCCTATGGTGGCCAGGATGCGGTCGCCCATGGGATGGCCGTAGGTATCGTTGAATTTCTTGAAATTGTCGGCATCGATCAGGAGCAGCGACAGGGACAGGCCGTAGCGGCGCGCCCGCTCCAACTCCTGGGGCAGCACGCTTTCAAAATAGCGGCGGTTGTGGAGACCGGTCAGCGCATCGGTAACGGCCATCTGCCGGGTTTCCTGGTGCAGCTTGGCGTTTTCGATGGCCATGGCGGCAAACGACGCCAGCACCGAAATCAGCGACATCCGGTTCTGATCGAACGTGCGCGGCGTGAAGTCGTCCAGGTACAGGATGCCGTGGATACTCCCCTTTGTCACCAGGGGGATGCAGATCAGGGACCGTATCCCTTCCTGGACGGCCAGAGGATTGTTGAAATAATCGGCCCGCTCCGTATCCTCGACGAACAGGATCTCGTCCCGGCTGAGCAGTTGGTCCGTCAGGCCGCCCGGCGCCACCGTCCAGACATTGCGGGCCACGAATGCGCCGCTCAGCCCCGCATGGGCGCGCAGGGTCAATTCGCCGTTGCGGTTGTCGTAGAGTGCGACGCTTCCGGCCGGCATTTCCGTGAAATTCATGGCGCTTTTCAGAATGGCGCCCAGCAGGGTATCCAGATCGATGCTGGAAACCGAGGCCTGCGCCACGCCGATCAGATCGTTGAGCGCCCGCACCTGCCCCTTGAGTTCATTCACCTTACTGTTGTCGTAATCAACGGATGCCGGCATGCGGACCATACCCCTTACAGATTCGCTCCATACCTACCACATTTGGCCATACCTGTAAATTTATTGTTATGGGAAGTTCCGGCCCCTGTTTCAGGCGTGCTACAGCTACGTTTCCAAGTGCTTTCAACATGTTAGTGTTTTCCAAAATAATCTGTTGACACGGCCAATATGTTGTGGTTTATTTCCTGCCGCTCCACCAAATATTGTGGTTTTCTCTCACATTTCTAACAAAAAAACCCAATCCTGCGATTTGACACAACTATTTACCACATCACGAGGAGATTCCCGATGAAAACAGCCACCTCAAAAGATGCCATCCCCGCTCTTTCCAAAAATGCCGTAACCGTTCTCGAAAAGCGCTATCTGCGCCGCGATGTGGAGGGAAAGGTCCTCGAGACGCCTGCCGACATGTTCCGCAGGGTGGCCGAGACCATTGCGGCGCCCGATAAAACATTCGACAAGAAGGCCGATGTAAAAGGGCTGGCCGACACCTTCTACCAGATGATGACCACCTTCGAGTTCCTGCCCAACTCCCCGACCCTGATGAATGCCGGCCGTGAGCTGGGCCAGCTCTCGGCCTGTTTCGTCCTGCCCGTGGGGGACTCCATGGACGAGATCTTCGACGCGGTCAAGTTCACCGCCCTGATCCACAAGTCGGGCGGCGGCACCGGCTTCTCCTTCTCCCGGCTGCGGCCTGCCAACGACGTGGTCAGCTCCACCACCGGCATTTCCAGCGGCCCCCTCTCCTTCATGCGGGTCTTCGACATCGCCACCGAGACCATCAAGCAGGGGGGCACGCGGCGCGGCGCCAACATGGGGATCCTGCGGGTCGACCACCCCAACATCATGGACTTCATCATGTGCAAGGCCGACCAGAAGCATCTCAACAACTTCAACATCTCCGTGGGCCTGACGGAAAAGTTCATGCAGGCCGTGGAGCGGGATGAGGAGTACAACCTGATCAACCCGCGCGACCGGAAGGTCGTGGGCACCAAGAACGCCCGCAAGGTATTCCAGTTGATCGTCAAGCAGGCCTGGGAAAACGGCGAGCCGGGGATTATCTTCCTGGATCGCCTGAACCGCGACAACCCCACCCCCCAGGTGGGAGAGATCGAATCCACCAACCCGTGCGGCGAGCAGCCGCTGTTGCCCTATGAGTCCTGCAACCTGGGCTCCATCAACCTGGGCAAGTTCGTCAAGGACGCCACAGTGGACTGGAAGCGGCTGAAAGAGGTGGTCCACAACGCGGTCCACTTCCTGGACAACGTGATCGACGCCAACAACTACCCGCTGGAGCAGATCCACGACATGACCCACGCCAACCGCAAGATCGGCCTGGGGGTCATGGGATGGGCCGACATGCTGATCCTGCTCGGCATCCCCTACAATTCGGACGAGGCGGTCAAGCTGGGCAAGAAGGTGATGAAGTTCATCAACGACGAAGGGCACGTTGCTTCCCAGGAACTGGGCAAGAAACGCGGCTCGTTCCCCAACTACAAGGGTTCCATCTTCGACAAGAAGGGGGCCAACCCCCAGCGCAACGCCACGGTCACCACCATCGCCCCCACCGGCACCATCTCCATCATCGCCAATGCCTCATCCGGCGTGGAGCCGCTGTTTGCCGTCTCCTTCGTCAAGAACGTCATGGACGGCACCAAGCTGATCGAGGTCAACCCGGAATTCGAACGGATCGCCCGTGATCGCGGCTTCTACTCCGAAGAGCTGATGCAGCAGATCGCCGAGCACGGCACGGTCGCCGACCTCCCCGAGGTGCCGGCCGACGTGCGCAGGGTGTTCGTCACGGCCCACGACATCACCCCGGAAGACCATATCCAGATGCAGTCGGCCTATCAGCTCTACACCGACAACGCCGTGTCCAAGACGGTCAACTTCCCCAACAGCGCCACCATGGACGATGTGGAGAAGGTCTACATGCTGGCCTACCAGACCGGCTGCAAAGGGGTAACCATCTACCGCGACGGCTCCCGCGACGAGCAGGTGCTCTCCACCGCCAAGAAAGAGGAACACGCCGCCGTGGCCGCCACCCCGGTGGAGGACGAGAAGCGGGCGATCAAGCGGGACCGCCCCCGGGCGCTCAAGGGGTGGACCTACCAGATGCAGACCGGCTGCGGCCCGCTCTACGTCACCATCAACGAGGACAACACCGGCCTGTTCGAGCTCTTCACCACCATGGGCAAGGCGGGCGGCTGCGCCGCCTCCCAGTCCGAGGCCATCGGCCGCATGGTGTCGCTGGCATGGCGCAGCGGCGTCCAGGCCCGCCAGGTGGTCA
>DATBXI010000173.1:0-3447 GCA_036514355.1 Desulfuromonadaceae bacterium | reverse complement strand
AGACCGACCCAGAGCACCCGGGGCCGGCGACGGTCGGGAAAGCAGCCGGTACCGCTGAACCGGAGGCGGAACCCCGGCGCCTGGATCCGTGCCAGCTCCCGTGTGAGCGACTTGAACGTGGCGTCGTCCACCTCGCCGAGGAACGCCAGGGTTAGGTGGATCTGCTCCCGCGCCACCCAGCGGCAGCCGGGTATGTCGGTCCACATGCCGGCCAACTGCCTTTTGATCCCGTCGGGAAGTTCTATGGCGATAAAGAGCCGCATGACAACCTCCCCTTGCCGAACTCTTTATCCCATTGTACCGCACCTGTGCGTCGAAGATACGAAAAAGCCCCCGGAGGACATTCTCCGGGGGCTCGGGTGACAAAACCGCTCAGCAGTGATCAGGCAACGGCCGCGTTCAGGTCCTTTACCAGGGCATCCGCATCGATGCCATGGGCATTGGCCCCCTGCTCCAGGGACTCGTTCTGGGCACCCATGCAGCCGATGCAGCCCAGGTTGTACTTCTGCAGCACCTTCACCGACTCCGGATAGGTGCGCATCACTTCGAAAAATGTCATGTCCTTCGTGATCTTGTCTGCCATTGAGAAATTTCCTCCGTTCTTTTAGGAATTTGAAAAAAGCTCCAGCTGCAAGGCTTGCGAATTCCGAGGAGTGAGGCGTATGGATAATACGCCGCAGCGACGAAGGATGAGCGTAACGCAGCAGATGGACTTTTTTCGAATTCCCTACTCGTATTTGATGTCGATGATCTCGTATTCTTTTGTCCCGGACGGCACCTTGACCGTGACCGTGTTGTCCAGCTTGTGGCCGATCAGGGCCTTGCCCACCGGCGAGGTGCAGGAGATCTTGCCCAGCTTGATGTCCGCCTCGTCCTCGCCCACGATCTTGTAGCTGACCTCCTCCTCGGTGGTGGTGTCGTAGAGGGTTACGGTGGCGCCGAACACCACCTTGTCCGGCTTCAGCCCCTTCAGGTCCACCACGTGGGCGCGAGCCAGCTTGCCGTTCAACTCCTGGATGCGTCCCTCGATGAAGGCCTGGCGGTTCTTTGCGGCATCGTACTCGGCGTTTTCCGACAGGTCGCCGTGGCTGCGCGCCTCGGCTATATCCTGGATCACGCGGGGACGTTCCTCGCGGATCAGGCGTTTGAGCTCCTCCTGCAGCGCCTCGAAGCTCTCTTTGGTCAATGGAATGGAATGGGACATCTACCAGCAACTCCTCGTTCATTGTCAGGTGCACCATGCACCGATAAAATGTATGCAGCGCCCGCGACGACGGGCACCTACCCCAGGTAATCCTGCAACGCTTTTACGCCCAACTCGTGGCCTTTCAGGGCAACGATGCCGTCCACCGCCGCCCTGGCGCCGGCCGTGGTGGTGTAGTAGGCAATGCCGTGCATCAGGGATTCACGACGGATGGAAAAGGAATCGGCTACGGCCTGGGCACCCTGGGTGGTGTTGATCACCAGTTGCACCTCGCCGTTCTTGATGGCGTCCACCACGTCGGGCCGCCCTTCCTTCACCTTGTTGACCCGCTTGACCGGTATGCCCTTCTCCTCCAGAAACGAGGCGGTGCCGCCGGTGGCCAGGATACCGAAACCGGCTTTATACAATGTTTCCGCTGCCGACACAACATGTTTCTTGTCGGCATCCCGCACGCTGATGAAGGCATTGCCGGCAAGCGGCATCCGCACGTTGGCGCCCAGTTGGGATTTGGCGAACGCCTCGGCAAAGGTGTCGCCGATCCCCATCACCTCGCCGGTGGACTTCATCTCCGGTCCCAGGATGGTGTCCACGCCGGGGAACTTGACAAAGGGGAAGACCGCCTCCTTGACCGAGACGTGCTGCGGCACGATGTCGCCGGACACGCCCAATGCCTTCAGAGACTTGCCGGCCATGATGCGGGCCGCGATCTTGGCCAGGGGACGGCCGGTGGCCTTGGAGACGAATGGCGCGGTGCGGGAGGCACGGGGGTTGACCTCCAGAATGTAGATCACCCCGTCCTTCACGGCGTACTGCACGTTCATCAAGCCCTTCACGTTCAGCTCCAGGGCCATCAGCGCGGTCTGGCGGCGAATCTCGGCCACCAGCTCAGCGGAGATGGAATACGGCGGCAGGGAACAGGCGGAATCGCCGGAATGGATGCCGGCCTCCTCGATGTGCTCCATGATGCCGCCGATGACCACCTCCGTACCGTCGCACAGGGCGTCCACGTCGATCTCGATGGCCTCGTCCAGGAACTTGTCGATAAGGATCGGGTGCTCAGGAGAGGCCTGCACGGCGGTGGTCATGTAGCGCCGCAGGTTGTCCACATCATAGACGATCTCCATGGCCCGGCCGCCCAACACGTAGGAGGGGCGCACCACCACCGGATAGCCGATGCGGTCGGCCACCTTTTCCGCCTCCTCGAAGGAACGGGCCGTGCCGTTCGCCGGCTGGCACAGCTCCAGCTTGTGCAGCATTTCCTGGAAGCGCTCCCGGTCCTCGGCCCGGTCAATGGCGTCCGGCGAGGTGCCGATGATGGGCACGCCGGCCTTCTCCAGGGCCACGGCCAGCTTGAGCGGAGTCTGGCCGCCGAACTGGACGATCACCCCCACCGGCTTCTCCACATTGACGATCTCCAGCACGTCCTCCAGGGTGAGCGGCTCGAAGTAGAGCCGGTCCGAGGTGTCGTAGTCGGTGGAGACCGTCTCCGGGTTGCAGTTGACCATGATGGTCTCATAGCCGTCCTCGGCCAGGGCGAACACGCCGTGCACGCAGCAGTAGTCGAACTCGATCCCCTGGCCGATGCGGTTGGGGCCGCCCCCCAGGATCATGATCTTCCTGCGGTCGGTGGGCTCGGCCTCGCACTCCTCCTCGTAGGTGGAGTAGAGGTACGGGGTGTAGGCCACGAACTCGGCGGCGCAGGTATCCACCCGCTTGTACACCGGCCTGACCCCCAGAGACCGGCGCAGTTCGCGCACCCGGTCCTCCGTCGTTTTCCAGAGTTTGGCCAGGAACTTGTCGGAAAACCCGTACTGCTTGGCTTCGAGCAATTTTCCCTTCAGATCCTTCTCTTTCTCTATCTCTATCTGCTTCAGCTCTTCTTCCTTCTCGATGATCTGGCGGATATTGTGCAGGAACCAGGGGTCGATGGCGGTGTGCGTGAAGATCTCTTCGACACTCATGCCGCTGCGCAGGGCATCCCCCAGGTACCAGAGCCGGTCGCAATTGGGCACGCGCAGCTTCTCCACCAGCAGGTGCTGCTCCTTGGCGGAGAGGGCGCGCCGCGTCTCGTCGGCCAGGTCGAACAGCTTGGAGTCGAAGCCGCAGACGCCGATCTCCAGGGACCGGAGCGCCTTCTGGAACGACTCCTTGAAGGTGCGGCCGATGGCCATGACCTCGCCGACCGACTTCATCTGGGTGGTCAGTGTGGCGTCGGCCGCCGAAAACTTCTCGAAGGTGAAGCG
>DATBXI010000172.1:0-15092 GCA_036514355.1 Desulfuromonadaceae bacterium | reverse complement strand
AGGGCTGACAGCTCCGTCCACAGTTCCCGTAGCGAAACATACCCCCCATAACAGACGATAACTAATCCCAACAGGACAATCGGCTCCATGGCATGACCCCTTTTCGTTTTTGGAAAAGGTAGCACACCCCTGTGACAGAATACGTCTTTCCGGGAAAAGAAGGTGAGAGGAGGTGAGAGGAGGATCAGGGCTCGCCGCGTTCGCCTTCACTGGAAAGCATGACGAGATCGACGCGGCGGTTCTTGGCGCGCCCTTCGGGGGTGGCATTGTCGGCCAGCGGCCGGAATTCGCCGAACCCGGTGGCGGAGATTTTTTCCGGTTCGGTGTCGTAGTACTTGAGCAGGTACCTGAGCACATTGGTGGCTCGGAGGGTGGAGAGTTCCCAATTGGAGGGGAACTGGGAGGTACTGATGGGGATGTTGTCCGTATGCCCCTCCACCCGCAGGGGATTGTTGTACTGGGTCATGGCCTCGGCAATGGTGTTGATCAGGTCATAGGCGCTCTGCTTGAGCTGGGCCTGGCCGGAATCGAAGAACCCGGTCTCCTTGAGGCTGACGATCAGGCCACGGCGGGTAATGCTCAACGCGACCTTGTCCTGGGCACCCTGCTTGATCAGGTAGGCCTCGATGGCTGACTTGATCTGGCGGAAGTCCTTCTCCTCGGCACGCCCCTTGCCTTTGCCGATGGCTTGCGTTCGGGTAGCCGTCAATACCGTCACCTCCGGCTTGAGGGTCGGCATAATCGCTATCTGCTTCGACTGGATGACGTTGACCTTCGGTGAAGCGGCCGTGACCATGCCGAAGGACTGCTGCAGCGATTGCATGATCTCCTCGACCTTCTTCTTGTCGGTCTGGGACATGGCATAGAGGGTGGTGAACACGGCGAACAGCAGGGTGATGAAGTCGGCGTAGGAGACGAGCCAGCGCTCGTGGTTCTGATGTTTTTCAGGTTGTCGTTTCAGTGCCATAACAGGTTAGTGGCCCACGTAGGCCTTGAGCTTTTGCTCGATGAAGTGCGGGTTCTCGCCGTTCTGGATGGCGATCAATCCTTCCAGGATCATGACCCGGCGCAGTATCTCCTCTTTCATGCGGATCTTGATCTTGGAGCCGATGGGGAGGCAGATGATATTGGCCGTCATCAGACCGTAGATGGTGGCGACAAAGGCCACGGCAATACCCGCACCCAGCTTGGAGGTGTCGGACAGGTTGCTCATGACGTGGATCAGACCGAGCACGGCGCCGATGATACCGATGGTTGGGGCATAGCCGCCGGCGCATTCATAGAACTCGACCGAATGCTTGGTGTGGTCCTCGTAGGACATGATGTCGGCCTCCAGGGTTTCCCGCAGCTTCTGGGGGTCGATACCGTCAACGACCAGGGAAATGCCCTTCTTGATGAAGGGGTCCCTGGCCGACTGGGCCTCTTGCTCCAGGGAGATCAGACCGTTGCGGCGCGCCTTGGTGGCATAGTTGATGATGTCCTTGACCACGGCCTCGTGATCGACCTTGGGAGGCAGGACAGCCACCTTGAAATCCTTGAAGGCCTGGATGACCGACGGCAGCGGAAAGCTGATAAAGGAGGCACCGAAGGTGCCGCCGAGCACAATCATGGCGGCTGTCGGCTGGATAAGGGCCTTGATGTGCAGACCTTCCACCACCGCGCCGCCGAAAATCGCGCCGAAACCCATGATAAGGCCAATAATAGTTGATAAATCCATGTGCTAGATGTCCCGAGTATGGAATGGGGTACGAACGTGTTCATCGCGCGTGCGGGTACAGACATCCTCCCGGTCGCGCTCACCGGCGAAAAGGCTCCGTTTCGGCCGGGCGAGATATTTTTTGCCCATCGGCGTACCGGCGCGGCGGATCACCCGGGCACGAAAGGCGACGATCCTGGCGAGGACGACCTCGGCCCGCTCGCATATTATGAAGTGGTTGCCATTGTACAGGGTAACGACGGTATCCGGGGTTTCCTCGACACTGACGATATGGTCCGGGTTGAGGTACATCCGTTGCTTGTCCATCCGGGTCAGAAAAATCATGGGGCACCTGGTAAGGATGAATGGGTTACTATAAATAGCAAAAACACAGTAAGGTCAAGAACATTTTGCCATTTTCAGGCACGGGCCGCGCGTATGGCGAGCATCACAGCATGGCGTCGATTGCATCGAAATCGATGTACCGGGCGGCCATGGAGTTGATCAGATCTATCTTTTCCTGGTCATCCGGCCCGATCTTGGAGACATGTTCCCGGAGCCGGTAAAAGACTTCGGACGATGTCTCTTCGATGCGGATATAGGGGATGTTGCTGTCGTCGATGATCCGCTGGGTGATGTCGGACACCGGCACATGCCCCGCAATGACCATACCTGCGAGCCGCTTCCTGAACTCGGGGATGTGGTGGAGCGAGGATGCGGTCACCAGCAGTTCGTCCCGGGAACTGGTCACTATCAGGAGCGTGGAGTCACAGAGACCGTCGATCACCCGCTGGGACGATGCCGCGCCGAGCTGGATGTTATGGCAAATACGGCTGCGGTCGGTCGGATCGCCGTGCAGCGGCAACCCCAAAAGCTCGGCCACATGCTGCAACGTGGGATCGGCCAGGGTGGGCGAATAATCGAACGCGCTGGTCACCAGGATGCCGGTATGGGCAAAGGCCTTTGTGAGATATGCCAGGGAACGTTCCCGCTTCTCGGGCACCAGCTTGTTGGCCATGATCACCCTGACCTCGGCCTTTTCCCGCTCATACAGGGCCAGGTTGAGTTCCACGGCATCGATCACGTTGCCGATGCCGCCCCCCGACACCATCAGCACCGGTGCATTCAGCATCCTGGCGACCTTGGCGTTATTGACCCCCACCACCGAACCGACGCCGCCGTGCCCCGCACCTTCGATGATGAGCAGGTCGTTTTTTCGCTCCAGTTCCGCGCAGGCGCTCAAGATCGCATCCCGGGGGGCGGACAGGTCCAGCTCCCCGTCCAGGAAGCGGCGGGTCGTGCCGGGTGCCAAGGTCATGGGGGACATGAGCCCCACGTCCTGCTCCACATGGAAGACGCTGGCGAACATGGCGGCATCCTTGTCAACGGTGATGCCGTTGAATTCGATGCATTTGGGGCCGATCGGCTTCATGAAGCCGACCCGACGGTATTTTTTCCGGGCCAGGCACATCAGCGAAAGACTGATGGTGGTCTTGCCGCAGTGCTGCCCCGTGGCTCCGATGAATATTTTCTTGCACATGGACATGACGCCTTTCAGGGGCGCAAAGCTGGTTTTGCCTGTGTCAAAAGACTAAATTCATGCCAGAACCATACCAAAACCAACATATTCAATATAGTCACCATTATTAATTATCGGCAAAGTGCGGCGCAATTGAACATAAATTCCGTTGACAGGCGGGGACCAATACTCTAGGCTATTAAAAACGCTGGGGGAGTTTCGACTGAGAGCGTCCGCGCCGGACGCGACCCTTAGTACCTGATCCGGGTAATGCCGGCGTAGGGAAGCGCATCCGATCATTATTCACACGCCGCTTCCGCGGCTTTTTTCGTTTATGGAGGCAGACATGCGGGTCATTGTCAACGGTGAACCGTCGGAGATCAGGGACGACAGCTCGGTCGCGGACCTGCTGGACAGCCTGCGGATCGGCCGTGAACGGGTGGCGGTGGAGGTGAATCGGGACATCGTTCCGAAAGCGCGCCATGATGCCCATCTCCTGTCCGATGGGGACAGGATCGAGATCGTCCACTTCGTGGGCGGAGGGTAGAGAGGCAGATAGAGGTAGAGATAGAGAAAATTCGCCGTTCCTCTATCTCTTTCTCTATCTTTGCCTAACATGTTGTCAATTTAGGCATAGAAGGGGAAACCATATGACGTTACCTAACGACAAGCTCGTGATCGCGGGCCGCGAATTCAACTCCCGCCTCATGGTAGGAACCGGCAAATACGCCTCCTTCCTGCAGATGGCCCAGGCCCTGGAGGTCTCGGGGGCCGAGATCATCACCGTTGCGGTGCGACGGGTCAACATCTCCGACCGGAGCCAGGAATCGCTCCTGGATTACATCGATCCGAAGCGGTACACCCTGCTCCCCAACACGGCCGGTTGCTACACGGCCGATGATGCCGTGCGCACCTGCCGTCTGGCCCGGGAGGCGGGGTTGTCGGACTTCGTCAAGCTGGAGGTGCTGGGCGACGAAAAGACCCTGTTCCCGGATAACGAGGAACTGCTCAAAGCGGCCAGAATCCTGGTCAATGACGGGTTTACCGTGCTTCCCTACACCAGCGACGACGTGATCATGTGCCGTAAGCTGGAGGACATAGGTTGCGCCGCGGTCATGCCCTTGGGCGCCCCCATCGGCAGCGGCCTCGGCATCCGCAATCCCTACAACATCCGCATCATCCTGGAAACGGTCAAGGTGCCGGTCATCGTGGATGCGGGCGTGGGTTCCGCCTCGGACGCCGCCATCGCCATGGAACTGGGATGCGACGGCGTGCTGATGAACACGGCCATTGCCGGGGCTCAGGACCCCATTGCCATGGCCGAGGCCATGAAGCTGGCAGTCACCGCCGGCCGCCTCTCCTACAAGGCCGGCCGCATCCCCAGGAAGCTCTACGCCAACGCCTCCAGCCCCCTGGACGGGCTGCTGGCCTAGCAATGAGGGGCGCCTGTCCGGCGCCCCGACGCTCCCCATGCCCGCCATCGACTTTTCCCTGTACCTGATCACCGACCGCACCCAGACCAACGGCCGTCCCCTGGCTGCGGTGGTGCGCGAGGCCCTGGCAGGTGGCGTGCGGGCGGTGCAGCTGCGGGAAAAGGACCTCTCCGGCAGCGAACTGTTCCGGCTGGCCACGGAACTGCGGGCCATCACCCGTGAGTACGGGGCGCAGTTGCTTATCAATGACCGTGTCGACATCGCCCTGGCCGCGGAGGCGGATGGCGTCCACCTCGGAATCGCCAGCCTGCCGCTAGCCGCGGCGCGGCGCATGCTGGGGCCAAAGCGGCTGATCGGCTACTCGGCCCACGCCATCGCCGAGGCCCGGCAGGCAGAGGCGGACGGCGCCGATTTCGTCACCTTCGGCCCGGTCTACCACACCCCGTCCAAGGCGGTCTACGGTGCCCCCCTTGGTCCGGAGCTACTGGCAGAGGCGGCGAGCAGCCTGAGCATCCCGGTTTTTGCCCTGGGTGGTGTCAAAAAAACGTCAATTGCCGAACTATTGACATCGGGGGCTCGAGGCATCGCCCTGATCTCGGCCATCATCGCGGCCTCCGACCCCCGGGCTGCGGCGGTCACCCTGCTGAATACGCTGGAGCAGCATGCCATCCATCCCTGAAACCATTCACCCCCACCTGCGCATCCACTCCTACGGCCACTATCTGCGGCGCCGCTTCGGCTGCCGGGTCAGCAAGGTCAACGTGGATGCCGGTTTCACCTGCCCCAACCGCGACGGCAGCAAGGGGGCCGGCGGCTGCATCTACTGCAACAACGTCTCCTTCTCCCCCAAGGGCACCCAGCCGGTCATCCCACTGGAAGAGCAGATGGCGCACGGCATGGCCTACCACCGCCAGCGCCTCGGCTCCGAGCGGTTCATCGTCTATTTCCAGAAATACACCAACACCTACGGGTCGGTGGAACATCTGTCCGACCTGTACCGCCGCGCCCTTAACCACCCGGACGTGCTCGGCATCTCGGTGGGCACCCGCCCCGACAGTCTGGGGGACGACGCCCTGGCGCTGCTGACGGAGATCGCCCGGGAGCGGTACGTCTGCCTGGAGCTTGGGCTGCAATCCATGGATGACGCCATATTGACGCGCATCAACCGCGGCCATACGCTGGAGGACTTTATCGCGACTGTCCGGCGTAGCGCAGGGCGCGGATTCGACATCTGCGCCCACCTGATCCACGGCTTCCCCGGCGAGAGCGCGGCGGAGTTCCTGAAGGCGGCCGACCTGATCGCCTCACTGCCCATCGACTCGGTCAAGCTGCACCAGTTGCATGCCGTGGAGGGGACCGGACTGGCGGAGATGTACCGGAGCGGCGAATTTGTGCCGCTCACCCTGGAGCAGTACGTGAACACGGCGGCCGACTTTCTGGAACGGCTCCCCGGCCGCATCACCGTGCAACGCCTGTACGGTTCGGCCCCGCTGGCGATCCGTGTGGCGCCCCAGTGGGGGCTGAAGAACAACCAAATGTGGTTCGCCGTTATCAATGAGTTGCGCAGGCGCGGCACCTGGCAGGGGTGCCGGGTGAAGTAACCCCCCTCACGTCGCCCGCAGCGCCTCCACGATATTCATCCGCGCCGCCCGCACCGCCGGCAGCAACCCCCCAACGAACCCCATCACCAGCGAAAAGAGCAGCGACTTCCAGACGATGCCGAAGGTCAGGCTGAAGCTGAAGGCCAGCTCGGCGAAGGTCTGCCAGTTCATGGTGGAGATGGTGATGAGCTGCATGAACGAGGCGCAGAACACCCCCATTACCCCGCCCACCAGCCCGAGAAACAGCGACTCCAGCACAAAAGCCGCCAGGATGCTCCCCTTGCCGAAGCCCAGGGCGCGCAGGGTCCCGATCTCGATGACCCGGTTGGCCACGGCCGCATACATGGTGATCATGGCGCCGATCACCGCCCCCAGGGAGAAGATGATGGTCAGGGTCAGGCCGAGGATGCGCAGGAATTTCGCCATCATCTCGGACTGATCGGCGTAGTAGCGGGTCTCGCGCTTGGCCTCCAGGGTCAGGCGGGGGTTGTGCTCGATACTCTCCTTCACCCGTTCGAACTCGGACGAATCCCGCAGCCGAAACAGCACCGAGGAATAAACCGGCCTGCGGAAGGCCTGCATCAGTTGGTCCACATCCCCCCAGATCTCCGAGTTGAACCCGGTGGCTCCTGCGCTGAACGTCCCTACCACGGTCCAGTCGCGCATGCCGAAGCGCAGCCGCTCACCGATCCCGCCCCCCTGGAAGCGCTCGGCAATGCTCTTGCCGGCGATGACCTCGTCCGAACCGGACCGGGGCATGCGTCCCGCGATGAGCCGCACCTGGGGCCGGAGCGCCAGCCCCGCGCTCCCCACTCCCCGGATCACCACGTTGGCCGGCTTGGTGGTGCCCCGCTTGACCAGGTTGATCAGGACCACCAGTTCTTTGTCCAGGAGCGGCTGGCCGTCCGCCCCTACGGCCACCTCGGGCAGGCTCTCCAGGATGGCCGCCTGGAGACGCTCGACGCCGCTCTGCACCTCGGAGGTTGCCGACTTGCGGATGACCACCACGTTGTCAGGGGAACCGGTCGCCACCAGGGTCTGGCGCAGCCCCTCGGCCAGCATCAGGGTGGCGGCGAAGACGAACACCACCAGCGCCATGCCCGAGGCGGTCAGGACCGTGGTCAACCGCCGGGTCCAGAGGTTGCGAGCGCTATAGGAAACAGGGATGGCCATCAGCCGATCCTCCGCAGCCCGTCGGCGACCCGAATGGTTGCCCCCCGCCAGGTGGGGAACAGGGCGGCAACCGCGCCGACACCGCAGGCCACCAGCAGGTCGAGCCAGACCGTGGTCATGGAAACGCTGAAGTAGGGGAAGAACTGAGACAGCTGAGTCTCGATCCAGTGGGCCGCCGGGAAGGTGAGCGCCACCCCCAGCACGCCCCCCACCAAGGCGATCATCACCGATTCGCCGAAGATGATCGCCGCGATATGCGGCACCCCGAACCCCAGGGTCTTCAGGGTGGCGTACTCGGCGATCCGCTCCCGCGCCGTCATGGCCATGGTGTTGGCCGCCACCACCATGATGATGACGATCACCACGTAGGAAACGATCTGGATGGCAACCATGATCGCCTCGGTCATGGAGACAAATCCCAACTGGAAGGCCCGTTCTGTTTCCGTCAGCGTTTCCGCCAGGGAGTTCTTGAAGGTCCGATCCACCGCCTGTGACACCTCCGCGGCCAGGTCGGGGCTGGCCACGCCGATCATGTAGAAGCCGGCCTGGTCGGCCCGGCGCGGCACGGTCTTTTTCAGGCTTTCGTTGAGGTAGTCCCAGTGGAAGAAAAACTGGGTCTCATCGGTCCCCCTCTGCGCCCCCTTGTAGATCCCCCGCAGGACAAACTCCCACTGGCCGGGAAAGATCGTGCCCCTCAGGGTGATGATGTCGCCGACCTTCCAGCCGTATTTGGCAGCCAGTTTCCGCCCCGCAACGGCCCCTTTGCGGTCGCTGATGAATGCCTTCCGCTCCCCGGGGGGCAGGATGAACTCCGGATAGAGCGCCAGGTAACTCTTCGGTTCCACGGCGAAGTTGGCGAAGAAGTGTTTTTCGTCGATGTAGATGCCGCCGAACCAGTTACCCCACGAGATGAGCTGTACACCAGGTATCTGGCGGATTCTCTCCTTGTAAGAAATGGGCAGGGAAAAGACGAGGGAGATGGCGTTGCGGGTGACCAGGCGGGTGGCGGAGGATTGCTCCACCCCCAGGTACCAGAGCCCCACCAGGGTGCGCAGCATGCCGAAAGCCAGGATGGCTACGGCAATGCCGACCACGGTCAGGAGCGTGCGCAGGCGGTGACGGAAGGTGTTGCGGATGATGAGCTTGAGGATCATGGACAAAACCTTCAGGCTTTGCCACAGAGACACAGAGACACGGAGAAAAACAAATCATCAGGGGCTTTTGTTAAAGCTTTTGCAGTTACACCCCAACCTTGTTTTTCTTTTCTAGCGTAGCTTTGCGGTCCTCTGCGTCTCTGTGTCTCCGTGGCAGGCGTAATCTATTCGGTCAGCAGCCCTTTTTCCAGGTGCCGGACGCAGTGGGCCCTGTCTGCGGCACGCGGGTCGTGTGTCACCATGATGATGGTGGTGCCGAACTCCCCCACCAGCCGTCCCATGAGAGTCAGGATCTCTTCGGCCGAGGCCCGGTCCAGGTCGCCGGTGGGCTCATCCGCCACCAGGATGGTCGGATCGCTGACAATGGCCCGGGCAATGGCGACCCGCTGCTGCTGCCCCCCGGAGAGCTGGGAAGGGTAATGGTCCATGCGATCGGTCAGGTTGACCACACCCAGGGCCAGTTCCACATGTGCCCTTCGCTCCTTGCGGGACAGGGGAGTCAGGAGCAGGGGAAGCTCCACGTTCTCGAAGGCGGTCAGGACCGGCATCAGGTTGTAGAACTGGAAGATGAAGCCGACGTGAGCGCTGCGCCAGCGGGCCAGGTCCGCATCCGCAAGGGCGGTGATCTCCGTCCCTCCCACCCGGATCGTGCCGCTGTCCGCCTTGTCGATGCCGGCGATGAGGTTGAGCAGGGTACTCTTGCCCGAGCCGGATGGCCCCATGAGCGCCAGGAATTCTCCCGGCGGGATGGCGAAGGATATCCCCTCCAGCACGGGAATGACCTGGCTGCCGCGGCGGTACGACTTGGAGAGGTCGCGTATCTCGACTATGGGTGATGGGCCGTTTTCCATGTAACATTCCCATTGAGGCCAGACCTTTGAGGTTTTCAAAACCTCAAAGGTCTATCTTTTTATTTCTCCGCCCTCTTGATCCGGGTGCCGTCCTTCAGTCGCTCCAGCGGCTTCAGGGCCACCTTGTCCCCGGCCGTGGCGCCGGCCAGGATTTCCACCATGTCGCCCATGCGCCCACCGACGGTCACGGGAGTTTCCTTCACCCGCTCCCCCCTGACCAGGTATATGACATCCCTGTTATTGCGTTTCACCAGGGCCGCAGGATTGACCGCTGTATGCGGTCGCTTCTCGTCCGCCGTCACCTGCCGCTGCAGAAAGGCCACCCGTGCGCTCATCTCCGGCAGTATGCGGTTGTCGCGCTCGTCAAAACGCACCTTGACCAGCACGGTGGCCTTGGAGCGGTCGGCGGTGGGAACGATCATGTGCACCCTGCCGCTGAAACGGGTCTCGGGCAGGGCGTCCAGTTGGATTTCGCACGGCTGGCCCACCTTGACCTTTTCCAGGTTGGCCTCGGAAACATCCGCCTCCACCTGGAGCGAGCCCATGTCCGCCATGGTCACCACCGCCGCCTTGGCGTTGGTAGCGGCGCCGATGGGGGTAACGATGTCCCCCACGTCCGCGTCCTTGGTCAGCACAACGCCGTCAAAGGGGGCACGGATGAGGGTGTATTCGATGGCCACATCGGCACCCTTGAGCGCCGCCCGGGCGGCATTGATGGCCGCGCGGCCTCCCGCCACCCCGGCCACGGCCTTGCGGTAGCGCGCCTCGCTGGTATCCAGGTCGGCCTGGGCCACCACCCCCTGGCTCACCAACTCCTTGTTACGGTTGAAGGTCAGGGTGGCGTCCTTCAGCTCCGCCTCGGCCTGCTCCAGCATGGCGCGGCTGTTGACCAGGTTGGCCGCGGCCTGAGCTCGGGAGGCCGTCACATCCTCGTTTTCCAGGCGGGCGATGATATCCCCGCTCCTGACCCGGCTCCCCTCCTCCACGCCGAGCCAGATCAGGCGGCCGGTGGTCTTGGCAGCCACAGCCGACTTGCGCTGTGCCACCACATAGCCGCTGGCATTCAGCAGGGTAAAGGACTGGGAGGGATAGACCAGGGAGACCGTGACCGTATCCACCTCGACTTGCGGGGTAAAGAGCCCTTTGGCGGCCAGCCCCGCGATCAGCGCGGCACAGGCGGCCCCCAGCCACCAGAGCAGCCGCTTGCGGCGGTGCCCCGGCCGATAACCGCCCGCTGTCTTGTCGATTTTCAGTCCGCTCAGGTCCTTATCCGTCATACTCCGTGCTCCCCTGCAATTGCCCGTCATGCCTCTGGGCGTGTCGCTTCCGTCAGTCATGTTTACACCCGGAACACGACAAAATCAAACAAATCGAGGAAAACAGCCTAACCAGACACTTTACGGACACCCGACAAATGGATGCTTCCCCTTGCCCATTTGCGACCGCAGCCGGTTGCCATCCCGCAATTCTCGGCTACACTTGTTCTCTGCATGTCTCTGCTGCCCGTCCCGTTAGTGGGACAGAGAAACCCATCTCAGGAGGAGTCCCATGATCACCTTCCACGTCAACGGCACGCGGCATGCCGTGGAGCTCAGCCCGGACACCCCGCTCCTGTGGGTGCTGCGCGATCACCTCAAGCTCACCGGCACCAAGTTCGGCTGCGGCGAGGGGCTGTGCGGCGCCTGTACGGTCCATATCGACGGCCGGGCGCAGCGCTCCTGCATCACCCCCATCAAGGACGTGCAGGGCAAGCGCATTACCACCATCGAAGGGATCAGCACCAGCCACCCGGTCAAAAAAGCCTGGCTTGCGGAAGAGGTGTCCCAGTGCGGCTATTGCCAGCCGGGGCAGGTCATGAGCGCCGTGGCCCTGTTGAAGCAGACCCCCCATCCGACGGACAGCGACATTGACAGCGCCATGAGCGGCAATCTCTGCCGCTGCGGCACCTATGGCCGCATCCGCCGGGCGATCCATACCGCCGCCACGGGCGGAAAGGGAGGGAAACGGTCATGAGCGAGATCCGCAAGATGAGCCGGCGCGAATTCCTCAAATCCGGTGCGATCCTCGGCGGTGGGCTGGTATTGGCCTGCCACATCCCCCTCGGCGGCCGGGCCGCCTGTGCGGCCAAAGGTGCGCCCTTGGCCCCCAACGCCTTCCTCCGGGTGGGGAGCGACGGGAGCATCACCATCATCGTCAACAAGTCCGAGATGGGACAGGGGGTGTATACCTCGCTCCCCATGCTGTTGGCCGAGGAACTGGAGTGCGATTGGCGGCGGGTGCGGGTGCAGGCATCACCGGTGGCGCCGGAGTACAACCACACCCAGTTCGGCCCGATCATGGTCACCGGCGGCAGCACCAGCGTGCGCAGCGAATGGGAACGGTTCTCCACGGCAGGCGCGGCGGCACGCGAGATGCTGGTGACAGCCGCTGCTCGGGCATGGAAGGTCGACAGCACCTCCTGTAGGGCCGAAAACGGCGTGGTGCTCGGCCCGGGCGGCAAGCAACTGACCTACGGCGAACTGGCGGCCAGGGCCGCGAAGCTGGCGGTGCCCAAAGAGCCGAAACTGAAAGATCCCAAGCAGCGCAGGCTGGTGGGCAAGCCGATCCATCGCCTGGACAGTCCGGCCAAAATCAACGGCACGGCGCTCTTCGGCATCGACGTGCAGGCGCCGGGCATGCTGACGGCAGTGATTGCGAGGCCGCCGGTGTTCGGCGGCACGGTGAAGCACGTCAACGACACCAAGGCCAGGGCACTGCCTGGTGTACGGGCGGTGGTGACCGTCCCGGCCGGGGTGGCGGTGTGCGCCGACGACTTCTGGCAGGCCCTCAAGGGGCGCGAGGCGCTGGAGATCACCTGGGACGAGGGACAATGGGCCCGGCTCTCCACGCCGCAGATGCGGGCAGAATACGCCAAACTGGCTACCATGCCGGGGCTGGCGGCGCGCCACGACGGGGATGCCCCGGCTGCGCTGGCCACGGCTGCCCGCAAGCTGGAGGCCGAGTACGAGGTCCCCTACCTGGCCCATGCCACCATGGAGCCGCTCAACTGCTTCGTGGACCTGGGGGCTGACCGCTGCCTGATCAGAACCGGTTCCCAGTTCCAGACCCTGGACCGCAACGCCGCGGCCCAGGAGGCCGGCCTCACGCCGGAGCAGGTGACCTTCGAGACCATGTTTCTGGGGGGCGGCTTCGGCCGGCGGGCCTGCCCCGGCCACGACTTCGTGCTGGAGGCGGTGCAGGTGGCCAAGGCGGTCAGGAAACCGGTCAAGGTGATCCGTACCCGCGAGGACGACATGCGGGCCGGCTACTACCGGCCCATGTGGCACGACCGCATCGCCGCGGCCCTGGACGGCACAGGCAAGCCGCTGGCCTGGCGCCACACCATCGTCGGCCAGTCGATCATAGCCGGCACCCCCTTCGAGAAGGCCATGATCAAGAACGGCATCGACGACACCTCGGTGGAGGGGGCCGCCGAAATACCCTACGACATCCCCAACCTGCTGGTGGACCTGCACACCACCGCGAACGGTGTGTCGGTGCTCTGGTGGCGGTCTGTCGGGCATTCCCACACCGCCTTCGTGGTGGAGAGCTTCCTGGATGAACTGGCCCACCTCGCAGGCCGTGACCCCTACCAGTACCGCCATGACCTCCTGGCAAAACAGCCCCGCCACCTGCGGGTGCTGGAGACCGCAGCCCGCAAGGCGGGCTGGGGCACACCGCTCCCCAAGGGGGTCGGCAGGGGCATTGCCGTGCACGCCTCCTTCGGCAGCTTCATCGCCCAGGTGGCCGAGGTGGCGCTGGACACCAGGGGTGAACTGAAGGTGCAGCGGGTGGTCTGCGCCGTGGATTGCGGCCGGATCGTCAACCCGGACACCATCGCGGCCCAGATGGAGTCGGGTATCGTCTTCGGTCTTTCGGCGGCCCTGTACGGGGCCATCACCCTCAAGGATGGCCGGGTGGAGCAGGGAAATTTCGACAGCTACCCGCTGGTGCGCATGGCAGATGCGCCGCGGATCGAGGTGCATATCGTTCCCAGCCAGGAACCACCCGGTGGCGTAGGCGAGCCGGGCGTACCCCCCATTGCGCCGGCAGTGGCCAATGCCCTGTTCGCCGCAACAGGCGCCCGGGTGCGCTCCCTGCCGATTACGCCGGACGAGATAAAGGCCGCGCTGGGTACCGCGTGAAAGATCGGTATTCCGGAGAACTTGTTGCACCGCAGAGGACGCAGAGAGCGCAGAGGAAAATCAAAAAGAATTTAGGGTAAGCTAAAAACAAATAATGTGTCTTGGCTTCCTCTGTTTCCTCTGCGTCCTCTGCGGTAAATTGATTCCTGGTTATTCGAGGGTACCCCATGCACGATCTGAATATATTCGAAGAAATCATCCGATTGACCCGGCAAGGGGATCCCTTCGCCCTGGCGACCGTCACCGCCCACAGCGGTTCCTCCCCCCGCAAGGCCGGAGCCAAGATGCTGGTGCGCGGCGACGGCACCACGTTGGGCACCGTGGGGGGCGGCCGAGTGGAACTGGAGACGGTCCAGGCGGCGCTGGCAACGCTGGAAGCAGGGGAACCGGCTACGCTCCCCTTCCTGCTCACCGAGGAACATGGCTTTGCCTGCGGCGGTGCCATGACGGTCTACGTGGAACCCCACGGCAGCGCCCCGCGTCTGGTGATGTTCGGTGCAGGACACGTGGGGAGGGCGGTGGCGGCGCTGGCCAAGCGCTGCGGCTTCCGGGTGGCCATGGTGGATGAACGGCCGGAGTGCACCGGCCGGGAAGAGCTCCCCTTTGCCGACGAGATCATCTGCTGCGCCGTGACAGAGGCATTTGCCCGGCTGAGCCTGGACAACGGGAGCTATGTGGTCATCGCCACGCCGGGGCATGTGCACGACTTTGCCGCCGTGCGCGGCGCCCTGGCTACCCGGGCCGGCTTCATCGGCCTCTTGGGGAGCAGGCGCAAGCGCCAGGCCCTTATGAGCACCCTGACGAAGGAAGGGTTTACGCAGGAACAACTGGATCGTGTCGTTACGCCGGTGGGGCTGGAGATCGGCGCCGAGACGCCGGAGGAGATCGCCGTCAGCATCATGGGCCAACTCGTCCGGGAGAGGAGGAACCATGAAGCCGCACGTAGGGGCGCTGCTGCTGGCGGCGGGGCAATCGCGCCGCATGGGGACCTGCAAACAGCTCCTGCCCCTTGAGGGCACAACGGTTATTGTTCGCTGCCTGGAAACCCTGCTAAAAGGGGGCATTGACGATGTTGTTGCAGTGGTCGGCCCCCATGGGGATACCGTAGCTGAGGCGGTGCAGGGCTATCCGGTCACCGTGGCGCGCACCGTTGACCCAAACGGCGACATGGCCGCCTCGGTCCGCGCCGGCCGCGATGCCCTTCCGCCGGGCATCAGCGGCGTTGTGATCGCCTTGTGCGATCACCCCCTGGTGGCGCCGGAGACCGTGGCGCTGCTCGCCGCATGCCATGGCGACGGGGCACACCGCATCATCATCCCGGCGCACAACAGGGGAAAAGGGCATCCCACCCTTTTCCCCCGCTCCGTGCTCGACGAACTGGAAGGCACCCTTACCCTGCGGGACGTGGTGCGGAGTGACCCGGGCCGGGTGCATCTGCTGGAAGTCACCGACCCGGGGGTGTTGCTGGACATGGACACGCC
>DATBXI010000171.1:0-3191 GCA_036514355.1 Desulfuromonadaceae bacterium | reverse complement strand
CAGGAAGCGGCCCGCCAGCGCGGCGCCAGCCTGGACACGGAGATCGCAGCCGCCCAGCAGGAGCAGGAGACTATCCGTGCCGAACTGGCCGGCCTGCGCCGCCAGGAGGAGGAGCTGCGCCAGCGGCTGCCCGAACTGGAGGCCAGCTGGCAATCCCGGAGGGATGACCTGAACCGCTCTGCGTCGCGGCTGCATTCCCTGAAGGAGCTGGAAGCCCAGTTCGCCGGCTACGGCCAGGGGGTGAAGAACCTGATGCAGGCCAACGGGCTGAAGGCCAGCTTCAGCGGGCTGCTGGCCGATGTCATCGACACCCCGCCGGAGCTGGAGGCTGCCGTGGAGGCGGCCCTGGCCGAACGGCTGCAATGCGTGCTCTGTGGCGATGTCACGGATGCCGTGGCAGCCCTGGAGTTCCTCAAGAGCACCAACGGCGGCCGGGCCGGGCTGGCCCTGCCGTTGGCGTACGAAGCGCCCACTGCTTCCGGCGTGGCAGGCGCGGTCCCGCTTGCGGGCCAGGTCGGGGTGTCGGGCCCGCATGGCGGGCTGATCCGGCGCATCCTGGCCGATGTCCTGCTGGTGGAAGCCCTGGACGAGGCGCTCAGGCTGGCGCAGCAACACCCCCACCTCGCCTTCGTGACCCGGGAGGGGGATATGGTCGCCCTGGGAGGGGTGCTGAGCGGCGGCTCCGGCGATCAGGTGCAAGCGGGCATAATCGGCAAGAAGCGGGAGATCAAGGAATTGGCCGCCCGGGTGGCAACGCTGGAGCAGGAGGTGGCCACCCTCGGCGCGGAACGGGACGAGGTGCGCCGCATGTCCCTGGCGGTGGCGGAAGGGGTGAAACAGGCCGGCAGCCGGCAGCACCAGGCCGAATTGCGGCTGGCCGGTCTGGCCAAGGACCGCCAGCAGGTGGCCGACGAGGTCGGCCGCATCGACGAGCGCCTGGGGCTGCACGCCCTGGAACAGGGTACCCTCGTTGAGGAGCAGGAGGCGTTGGATGCCGAGCTGAAGCTGTCCCAGGCACAGCTGGACGAGACCGCCAGCGCCTCCCAGGAGCTGGAGCAGGAGGTGGGTCGGCTCAAGGCGGACCTGGACAGCCGGCGGGAGCACCTGGCCCGGGCCCGCGAGCAGGCCACCGCCATCCGTGTTCAGGCGGCCACCCTGCGGGAGCAGCACGAAGGACACCTGCGCGCCCTGGTGGACCTGGAGCGGCAGGAGCGGGAACTGGCGGAGCGCATGACCACGGGCCGGGACGAGCTGGAGCAGGGGGACGCCGAGCGGGCCCGGCTGCAAGGCACGCTCGGCACCGGCACGGGACGGCTGGAGGAGTTGATGGCCGGCCAGGCGGCTGCGGAGGGGCGGCTGACGGAGGTGCGTACCGGTTACGAGGCAGCCGGGGGCGTCCTGGCGGCCGCCGAGGGGCGGGCCAAGCAGTTGCGGGAGGAGAGCGACGCCGTGCGCCAGTCCCAGGCCGATCTCAACCTGCGGTTCTCCACCATGAGCATGCAGGCGGAGCACCTGGAGCGGGGCCTGCAGGAGAAGAGCCGCATCACCATGGCCGATGCCCTGGAACGGCTGGGGCAGACGGAATTCGACGAGGCGGCCGGGCAGGGGCGCAGGGTGGAGCTGCAACGGCTCCTGGACGAAATGGGCGAGGTCAATCTGATGGCCATCGAGGAATGCGCCGGCATGGAGGAGCGCTTCACGTTCCTCTCGTCACAGAAGGATGACCTGGAGGAGTCCCTGCGCGGCCTCCAGCAGGCCATCCAGCGCATCAACCGCACCACCCGCCAGCGCTTCCTGGAGACCTACAACCTGGTCAACGCCAAGTTCCAGGAGGTGTTCCCGCGCCTGTTCTGCGGCGGCCAGGCCGAACTGCGCCTGACCAACGAAGAGGACCTGCTGGAGACCGGCATCGACATCATCGTCCAGCCGCCGGGCAAGAAGCTGCAGAACGTGACCCTGCTCTCCGGCGGCGAGAAGGCGTTGACCGCGGTGGCCCTGATCTTCTCCATTTTCCTGATCAAGCCGACCCCCTTCTGCCTCCTGGACGAGGTGGATGCGCCGCTGGACGACGCCAATATCGGGCGCTTCAACGACATGGTGCGGGAGATGAGCGCCATCTCCCAGTTCATCATCATCACCCACAACAAGGCCACCATGCAGGTGGCCGACACCCTGTACGGCATCACCATGGAAGAGCCGGGCGCATCCAAGGTGGTGTCGGTGAGGTTGCATTAGTCTTTTTCCCCTCATCAGCCCCTGCGGGGCACCTTCTCCCGGGGGGAGAAGGGATGTCAACCCCTCTCCCTCAGGGAGAGGGTGGCCGGAGGCCGGGTGAGGGGAGAGGCTGGGGCTCGTTAGTAACGAGGAGTTCGCCATGTCGATCCCAGACATTCTGAAGGACCTGGTGGAGGCTACGCCCCACGGAGTGGGCGCCATCCTGGTGGATTGGGAAGGGGAGGCGGTGCAGGAACATTGCCACTGCGACCCCTATGAGATTCGTTTCCTTGCGGCCCACCTGGGGATCATCCTCGGCCGGTTCAAGGAGGCCCATGCCGACGACCGGGTGGGGGTGATCGAGGACGTGGTGGTCACCGCACGCGAGGCGCACCTCATCGCCGGTGCCGTGGATCAGGAGTATGCCGTGGTGCTGCGCGCCGGCCGTGCCTGCCCCGTGTCGCTGGCGCTCCGGAATGTGCGTGCGGCCGTGGAACAGCTCAAGAAGGAGATATGATGGAAGAGAAGGAAAAAAAGGGCTTCCTGCGGGGGCTGATGGACCGGATCAGCGGCGAGCCCCCTGCTGGCGATACGACCGAGGTGCCGCCGGCGCCGGCCGGCACGGAGACCGCTCCCAAGCCGGGCCTGTTTGAACGCCTCGCCACGGGCCTGAAAAAGACCAAGGACGGCCTGGTGGGGCGGATCGACGCCCTGGTGCTGGGCAAGAAGGAGATCGACGCCGATACCCTGGAGGAACTGGAGGAGATCCTGATCACCTCGGACATCGGCGTGAAGACCACGGTGGAGTTGGTCCGGACTCTGGAGGAGCGCCTGGGGCGCAGCGAGTTGCAGGACGGTGCGGCCCTGCGGGCAGCTCTCAAGGAGGAGATCCTGAAGCGGCTGACGGCCCACCACGGCCGGATGGAGATGGCCGGCCGGCGACCCTTCGTGCTGCTGGTGATCGGTGTGAACGGCGT
>DATBXI010000170.1:0-9903 GCA_036514355.1 Desulfuromonadaceae bacterium | reverse complement strand
TGGTGTTCGCCGCCGGTTTTCGCCTGGCTGAGGAGCTTGGTGAAGAGGGTGATGAGGAAGGTGGCGGTCTTGCCGGTGCCGGTCTGGGCCTGGCCGGCCACGTCCGTTCCGGAGAGGGAGAGGGGCAGGGTACGTTCCTGGATAGGGGTGCAGTCGGTAAAACCTGCCTCGGCAATGCCCTGTCGCACCTGCTCCGGCAGTTTAAGCTCGTCAAATCTCATGTGGTTCAATCCTCACAGCCATTTTTATGGTACTATAACATCCTTCTACCATATACTGCGAATGCCTGTCTGGCAACGGAAACCTTGCGGCCGGGAAGGGCGAAAAAGCCAGAAATGCTTTGACAAATCGCGCTTCATTCCTTTACTATGACGAAAATTTACCCCGAGGAACCTCCCGATGCAGGCCGCTTTGAATATCATTGGCGACGATCTGAAACGTGTCGAACAGCAATTCCGCAAAGACCTGGAGTCCGATGTTCCCCTGATCCGCAAGGTGGGGGAATACGTGCTTTCCAGCGGCGGCAAGCGCGTTCGACCGGCATTGCTGCTGTTGGCGGCCAAGCTGTGCGATTACCAGGGAGACAAGGCCGTTCCGCTGGCCAGTGTCGTCGAATTCATCCATACCGCCACGCTGCTGCACGATGACGTAGTGGACAGCGCCACCCTGCGCCGCGGCATCGCCTCGGCCAACACCCTGTGGGGCAACGAGGCGTCGGTGCTGGTGGGCGATTTCCTGTTCTCCAAATCGTTCTCCCTGATGGTCACCGCCGGCAGCATCGATATCCTGCGGGTATTCTCCGGTGCCACCACCATCATCGCCGAAGGCGAGGTCATGCAACTGCTCTGCACCGGCGAGATCGACCTGACGGAAGAGCGCTATATCGACGTGGTGCGCGCCAAAACCGCCATCCTCATGTCGGCTGCCTGCGAGGCGGGCGCGATCCTGGGCAATGCCTCTCCCGAAAAGACAAAGGCCTTGGCCGAGTTCGGCATGGATCTGGGCATTGCCTTTCAACTCATGGATGATACCCTTGACTATATCGCCTCGGAGGAGGAGTTCGGCAAGTGTATCGGCCACGACCTGGAAGAGGGGAAGATTACCCTGCCGCTGATCCATACGCTGCGCCACTGCACGGCGGAGGAGCGCGGCATCATCGTCGCTGTCATCGAAAAGGACGAGATGTCCCTGGACGACTTCCGCGACGTGTCCGGTCTTGTGAAGCGCCATGGCGGCATAGAGTACACGGTGACTGCGGCGCGCCGGTATATCGATGGTTGTGCGACGCACCTGCAGGAGTTTGGTGCGGGCCATGTGAGCGAGGCCCTGCTGGAACTGGCCGATTACGTGGTGACCCGCAGCAGGTAGTTTCCCCTCCGCCGCAGGTGCCCGAGAATCCCACCTCCCTGGAGGAGCCATGAAGAAGTGCCTGAGTCTGTTGGCGGTGATGGTTGTGTTTGCGGTGATGACGGCGTGTAACCGGAACCAGGTGAACAAGGCGGCCATGCCCGTTGAGAACAGCCCTGCTCCGGAGGTGGTCGTCAACAGCCTGCAAGGCGCTCCCCTCAAACTGTCGGACCTGAAGGGCAAAGTGGTTCTCCTCAATTTCTGGGCCACCTGGTGTCCCCCCTGCCGCTCGGAAATACCCTCCATGATGAAACTCAACGCCGCCATGGCCGGCAAGCCGTTCCAGATGGTCGCAATCTCCATCGACGAGGGGGGGCGTCCGGCCATCGAATCGTTCTTCCAGACCAGCGGCTTCACTCTCCCCACCTATATTGACCCGGATAACCGCGCCGCCAAGACCTACGGCATCACCGGGGTGCCGGAGACATTCGTCATCGACAAGCAGGGAGTTATCGTCAAGAAGGTCATCGGCCCCCTGGAGTGGGACAGCCCTGAAGTGGCGGCTTTTCTCGAGCAGCTGATGAAACAGGGGTAGCGCGTGCAACCTGAACACGTATCATACGCGGGAGCCGTGATCGCAGGCCTGCTGTCGTTTCTCTCTCCCTGCGTGCTGCCGTTGATCCCGTCCTACATCACCTACATCACCGGCCTCTCCTTTGCCGACCTCCAGGCCGAACATCCGTCCCACATCGTGCGGCAGAAGGCCGTGCTGCATTCCATCGCCTTTATCTGCGGCTTCACCCTGATCTTCGTCCTGTTGGGCGCATCGGCAACCTTTCTCGGGTCATTCCTGGCCAGTCACGCCGTCCTGATCCGCAAAATCGGCGGCATACTGGTCATCCTGTTCGGCGTCCACATCACCGGCTTGGTACCCATCGGGTTCCTCATGCGGGAGAAGCGGGTCACGATCCATCACAAACCGGCCGGCTATATAGGCAGTTTTCTTGTGGGGCTTGCCTTTGCCGCGGGGTGGACCCCCTGCATCGGGCCGATCCTGGCCGCCATCCTCATGGTGGCCGCCACCAGTGAGAAGGTCTATGAGGGCATTGTATTGCTGTTGCTCTATTCCCTGGGACTGGGCATCCCCTTTCTGCTCTCCTCCCTGGCCATGCACCAGTTCCTGACGTTCTTCAACCGCTTCAGGAGGCACATCAGGATATTCGAGATCATTACCGGCCTGTTCCTGATCGTGGTTGGCGTGCTCATCTACTCAAACTGGCTTGCGCGCCTGTCCGGCTATTCCTCCCTGCTCTTCAAGGGATTTGAATGAAGGCCCACGCCGCCCAGCATTCCATCCAACTTGCCGTATCACAACTAGTGGTTAGCGAAGCGTTTTACGCCGGTATCCTGGGATTGCCGCTGCAACGCTCCTTCACCGCTCCCGGCGCGCCCGAGCACATAGTACTGGACATGGGGGGCATTGCCGTCGTGTTTGTGGAGGAGGACGACGTGCTCAGGGCGCACCCGGTGCTGGAGCACCGCCTGGGCATGTTCCCCCGGGGCATCGGGGTGACGTTGCATTTCGAGGTCACGGACATCGAGGATATCCACGATGCCCTCATGGAGGAGCAGATGGAGATTCTCTACCCCCTGGAGGTGAAGCCCTACGGCGTGAAGGAATTGTGGTGTTTCGATCCGGACGGTTACCTGGTGGTGCTGGACGAGCCGCTCGGTGGCCGTGACAAGGGGTAGGCTACTTCTCGCTTGACCTTGCCGGCGGACGGTGATAAAGTTCGTCAACGCACAACACATAAACACATACCTTTTAATTTAGCCCGAGAGGCTAGCAAAGGTGACACCAATGATCGAATCGAACCGAATAGCGAAGGGTCTTGCCGCGTGGCGCGGCAAGGCTCTTTTTTTATGTCAGGAGAAAGGGGGCTGCCATGGCCGAGAACACGACGGTACTCTTGGATGAAAGCGGCATCAAACGGGCATTGACCCGCATCTCCCACGAGATTCTGGAGCGGAACAAGGGGGTACGGGACGTCGTCCTGATCGGTATTCGTTCCGGGGGCGCCTACCTGGCCGAGGAGATCGGGAAGTGCATGGAGATCATCGAGGGTGTACGGGTCCCGGTGGGGGCGGTGGACATCACCCTCTATCGCGACGACATCAAGAGCCATGCCGCCCACCTGCCGGTGGGCAAGACCGACATCTCGTTCTCGCTGGAGGCGAAACAGGTGGTGCTGGTGGACGATGTGCTCTTCACCGGACGCACCATCCGGGCCGCCATGGACGCCCTGATGGACCACGGCCGGCCGAGCAGCATTCAACTGGCGGTGCTGATCGATCGGGGGCATCGTGAGTTGCCGATCCGGGCCGATTTCGTGGGGCGTAACGTGCCCACCAGCTTGAAGGAGAATGTGGCGTTATGCTTCGACGAGAAGAATCTGCCGGTTGAAGTTGTTCTGGAAAAATAAACAAGGGGGAGGGGCGGTATGGCGGAATTCAAGCACAAGGACATCATCGCACTCAGGGACCTGACGGCGGGGGAGATCGAATTGCTCCTGGCAACAGCCGAGAACATGCGGGAGATCAACAGCCGTGCCATCAAGAAGGTCCCCACGCTGCGCGGCAAGACCATCATCAACCTGTTCTACGAGGCGTCCACCCGGACGCGCACCTCCTTCGAAATCGCCGGTAAGCGGCTCTCGGCCGATACCGTCAACATCTCCCCCTCCACCAGTTCGTCCACCAAGGGGGAGACCCTGGCGGACACGGCCCTCAACCTGCTGGCCATGAAGCCGGACATCATCGTCATGCGCCACGCTGTTTCGGGCTCCCATTACTTCCTTTCCAAGAAACTGCCGAACTGCTCGATCATCAACGCCGGCGACGGCGCCCACGAGCACCCCTCCCAGGGGCTGCTGGACATGCTGACCATCAAGGACCGCTTCGGCCGGCTGGACGGCCTCAAGGTGGCCATCGTGGGGGACATCACCCACAGCCGCGTGGCCCGCTCCAACATCCAGGGGCTGACCAAGATGGGGTCACGGGTCTTCCTGGCCGGGCCGCCCACCATGATGCCGCCCGGTGTGGATAGGCTGGGCAACGTCACGGTTTGCGCCGACATGAAGGAGGCTATCAGCGACGCCGACGTGGTCATGATGCTGCGTATCCAACAGGAACGCCAGGGCAAGACCCTTATGCCCAACACCCGCGAGTATTCCCGCTACTTCGGCCTTAACCCCGACAACCTCAAGCTGGCCAAGCCGGACGCCATGGTGATGCACCCCGGCCCGATCAACCGCGGGGTGGAGATGTCCAGCTATGTGGTGGACGGCGCCCAGTCCCACATCCTCAAGCAGGTGGAGAACGGCGTGGCGGTGAGGATGGCGATGCTGTATCACGTCTGCGGCGGCGAGCTGGAGTAGAGTCAGATAGAGATAGAGTTTTCTCTTTCTCTATCTCTTCCTGTGAGCGAAGCGAACGAAAACCTAATCTTTTGAGGTGACCATATGAATCTGTTGATCAAAGGCGGCAGGGTGATCGATCCCTCCCAGGGACTGGACCAGACTGCGGACGTTGTGGTGGAAAACGGGTTGGTGAAGGAGATCGGCACGGGACTGAAGGCGCCGGCTGGGGCCGAGACCATCGACGCCGCGGGCAAGTATGTGGTGCCGGGGCTGGTGGACATGCACGTGCACCTGCGGGATCCCGGCCTGGAGTACAAGGAGGATATCATCAGCGGCACCAGGGCCGCGGCGGCCGGCGGCTTCACCTCGGTCTGCTGCATGCCCAACACCAAGCCGGTGATCGACAACAAGGCCGTGGCAACCTACATCATCAACAAGGCCCGGTCCGAGGGCTCTTGCAACGTCTTCCCGGTGGGCGCCATCACCTACGGCATGAACGGCGAGCGGATGGCCGAGATGGGCGAGTTGAAGGAGGCCGGCTGCGTGGCGGTCTCGGACGACGGCAAGCCGGTGGCGAACAGCGAACTGATGCGCCGCGTCCTGGAATACGCCCGCGGCATGGGCATCCTGGTGATCTCCCATGCCGAGGATCTGGCCCTGGTGGGGGAGGGGACCATGAACGAAGGATTCACCTCCACCGAACTGGGGCTGAAGGGGATACCGCGGGTGGCCGAGGACATCGCCACGGCCCGGGAAGTGTTGCTGGCCGAGTACACCAACTCCCCCATCCACATCGCCCATGTCTCCACCAAAGGGGCGGTGGCCATCATCCGCGAGGCCAAGGCGCGCGGCGTCAAGGTGACCTGCGAGACGGCGCCCCACTACTTCACCCTGACCGACGACGCGGTGCGCGGCTACAACACCAACGCCAAGATGAATCCGCCCCTGCGGGAGGCGGCGGATGTGGCGGCCGTCAGGGAAGGGCTCAGGGACGGCACCATCGATGCCATTGCCACCGACCATGCCCCCCACCATCTGGACGAGAAGGACGTGGAGTTCAATGCGGCCCTGAACGGCATCATCGGCCTGGAAACCTCCCTGCCGCTGTCGCTCTCGCTGGTGACGGACGGCGTACTCACCCTTGATCAATTGGTAGAAAAAATGTCGGTTAACCCGTCAAAAATAATCGATATTAATCGTGGTAGCCTCAAGCCGGGGGGAGTGGCGGACATCACGGTGATCGACCCGGCCCAGGAGTGGCAGGTGACCGAGGAGAGGCTGGCCAGTAAGTCCAAGAATTCCCCGTTCCTCGGCTGGACCGTGAAGGGGGCTGCTGCCTGCACCATCCTGGGCGGCCGGGTGGTGTTCAGCGGGCGCTGATGATGCCAATAGACCTTTGAGGTTTCGAAAACCTCAAAGGTCTGGATTACGATAGGAAAAAATGACAGCAGTGCAAAGGAGTCACAGCGTATGAAAGCAGTGCTTGCGCTCGCCGACGGGCGCATTTTCGAAGGCAAATCATTCGGCGCCGGCGGCGAGGCCACGGGGGAAGTGGTCTTCAACACCGCCATGTCCGGGTATCAGGAGGTGCTGACCGATCCCTCCTACAAGGGGCAGATGGTCACCATGACCTACACCCAGATCGGCAACACCGGCATCAATCCCGAGGACATCGAAAGCCGGGGGCTGTTCCTGTCCGGCTTCATCGTCAAGGAATACCAGGATTGCCACTCCAACTGGCGCGCAACCATGAGCCTGGACGCCTATCTCAAGGAAAACGGGGTGGTGGGCATCCACGGCCTGGACACCCGCGCCCTGACCCGCCATCTGCGGGACAAGGGGGCTCAGAACGGGATCATCTCCACCGTTGATTTCAACCATGAGAGCCTGGTGGCCAAGGCCCGGGCCATCCCCAGCATGGCCGGGCTCGACCTGGCCAGCGGCGTCAGCTGCACGGCGCCCTATCACTGGACCGAGGGGTTGTGGGACCTGGAAGGGGGATATCCCCAGACTGACCCGCTGACCCTGAAGTACAAGGTGGTGGCCTATGATTTCGGCATCAAGTACAATATCCTGCGCTGCCTGGTGGATGCGGGGTGCGACGTGACCGTTGTGCCGGCCGAGTTCCCGGCAGAGGAGGCCCTGGCCATGAACCCGGACGGCATCTTCCTCAGTAACGGCCCCGGCGACCCGGAGCCCTTGACCGGTGTGATCGGGAATATCCGGAAGTTCGTGGGCAAGAAACCGATCTTCGGCATCTGCCTGGGGCACCAGTTGTTGGGACTGGCCCTGGGTGGCAGGACCATGAAGCTCCCCTTCGGCAACCATGGCTCCAACCTGCCGGTCATGGACATGGAGACCCACAAGGTGGAGATCACGGCCCAGAACCACGGTTTCGCGGTCGACCTGGATTCCCTGGGTGACAGCGCCTGCCTGGGGCATGAGAACCTGAACGACCAGACCGTGGAGGGGATTCGCCACTGCGATCTGCCGATCTTCTCGGTGCAGCATCATCCGGAGGCATCGCCGGGACCGCACGATTCACATTACTTGTTCGGCAGGTTCGTGGAATTGATGGAGAAACACAAAAGGCAATAGAACGCGGATGACGCGGATCGGGCGGATCTTCGCGGATTTTTATCCAGAGATGTCATCCGCGTAAATCCGCTCAAATCAGATGTGATCCGCGTTCCATTAAGGTGTTGGATTTTTGTATGACGTATCTTGATCTTTATCAATCCGGTGAGCTGTTGCAGCGTATCCGCGAGGCCTACCGGCGGCTGGCAGCCTGCGACCTCTGTCCCCACGACTGCGGGGTTAACCGCATCAGGGGGGAGCGGGGCATCTGCGGCGCGGGCTTGAAACCCAGGATCGCCTCGGCCAACGTGCACCGCGGCGAGGAGCCGCCCATCTCCGGCACCCGCGGTTCGGGGACGATCTTTCTGACCGGCTGCAGCCTGAAGTGCCGTTTCTGCCAGAACTTCCCCATCAGCCAGCTGGGCAACGGCGAGGAACTCACCACAGCGGCGCTGGCGGCGCGGCTGCTCAAGCTGCAGCGCCAGGGGGTGCACAACATCAACTTCGTCACCCCCACCCATTTCCTGCCCCAGATCCTGGCAGGGCTTTGGCTGGCCATACCCCAGGGATTCCGGCTCCCCATCGTCTGGAACTCCAGCGGCTATGAGCGGCCGGACGCGCTGCGCCTGCTGGAGGGGGTGGTGGCGATCTACCTGCCGGACATGAAGTATGACGACGACGGGGTGGCCGAACGGCTCTCCAGCGCCCCCGGCTACCGTGGGATCAACCGGCTGGCGGTGGGTGAAATGCTGCGCCAGGTGGGGCATCTCCGGCTCGATGACGACGGTGTGGCGCTACAGGGGTTGATCATTCGGCACCTGGTCCTGCTCAACGGCCTGGCCGGGAGCCGTGAGACCCTGGCCTGGATCGCGGATAACCTGGGCCCGGAGACCCACATCTCGCTGATGCGACAGTTCTTTCCGGCCCACCGGGCCCTGAAGACGGCGGAGATCGGGCGCAAGATCACCGACGCGGAGTATGACGACGCGGCGGATAGCCTGGAGGAGTTCGGTCTGGAGAATGGCTGGGTGCAGGATTGAGAGCGGGTGCGATCATCATCTCCGCGGGGGAATACTGATGCCGCCGGACGTCAACGAACTGCTGGACATCTGCAGCAGCATAGAACAAAAGACCGCCGAGCTGTACTTCTTCTTCAGCGAACTGTACCGGGAGATGCCCGATCTGGCGCGGCTCTGGAGAAAGACGGCCCAGGAGGAGGAGAACCACATGCGGCAGTTCCAGATGGCGGTCCGGTTGAGCAAGAACTCGACCTTCACCGCCGCCGTCAGCCCGCTCCATGCCCAGCAGGCGCTGGACATGATCACCGGTCTGCTGGAACGGCTCAGGGAGCATCCCCCCACCTGGCACAACGCGCTCAAGTTCGCCATTGAGCTGGAGGACCGTTTGTCGCGCTTCCATACCGCCACCGCTCTGGTTTTCGACGACAGCTCCTTCAATGCGCTGTACCAGGCCATGATGAAGCACGATCAGGACCACGTGCAGGCCCTGTCCCGGTATTTGGAGTCGCCCACTGATCAGGAAGTATGACCGGACATGAGAACCATCGGCCTGTTGATCCTGTCCAACGTCTTCATGACCTTTGCCTGGTATGCGCACCTGAAGAACCTGCGCACCCGGCACTGGCTGATAGCCGTTGCGGTTTCCTGGGGGATCGCCTTCTTCGAATACCTGATCCAGGTGCCGGCCAACCGCATCGGCTACGGCAGGTTCAGCCTGGCGCAGCTGAAGATCCTCCAGGAGGTCATCACCCTGTCGGTGTTCGTCCCCTTTGCTGTGCTGTACATGGGGACAAGCCTTTCGTGGAACTATCTCTGGGCCGGCTGCTGCCTGGCCGGCGCGGTGTTCTTCATATTTAGATAATGGCTCAACAAGAAAACCTAACTCGTGAAATTTCCCAAGGAGCAAATAGATAATGCCAAAACGTACCGACATCAAGAAGATCCTCATCATCGGCGCCGGCCCGATCGTCATCGGCCAGGCCTGCGAATTCGACTACTCCGGCACCCAGGCCTGCAAGGCCCTGAAGGAGGAGGGGTTCGAGGTGGTGCTGTTGAACAGCAACCCCGCCACCATCATGACCGACCCGGACTTTGCCGACCGCACCAACATCGAGCCGGTCACCCCGGAGATCCTGGCCAAGATTATCGAGAAGGAGCGGCCGGATGCGGTGCTGCCCACGCTGGGGGGGCAGACCGCCCTGAACACCGCCGTGGCCGTGGCCGAAATGGGGGTTTTGGATAAATACGGCGTGGAGTTGATCGGCGCCAAGCTCCCGGCCATCAAGAAGGCCGAGGACCGCACCCTCTTCAAGGAGGCCATGGAGCGGATCGGCCTGTCCGTGCCCCGCTCCGGCCTGGCCCACAACCAGCAGGAGGCCATGGAGGTCGTCAAGCTCGTCGGCTTTCCGGCCATCATCCGCCCCTCCTTTACCCTGGGGGGGACGGGCGGCGGCATCGCCTACAACATGGAGGAGTACGAGCGCATGTCCCTGGCCGGCATCGACGCCTCCCCCACGGATGAGATCCTGGTGGAGGAATCG
>DATBXI010000169.1:0-12002 GCA_036514355.1 Desulfuromonadaceae bacterium | reverse complement strand
TGATGGGCGAGATCGACCAGGCCATCATTCGCGGCAGCGATCGGGATTTCTTGTTTCAGGATTTCTGCCGCATAGCCGTGGAGCAGGGGGGGTTCATTCTCTCATGGGTGGGAATGGTGGACGGGGAGAGCGGTCAGGTGTGCAAGGTGGCGGCCTGCGGCGCGACTGGCTACCTGGACGATATCCGGATTTCGATTGCCGAAGGGCCGGAGGGGATCGGGCCGACCGGCATGTCGCTACGTGAAGGGACCTACAGCGTTTGCAACGATTTCCTGAATGACCCGTGCACCCAACCCTGGCACGAACAGGGGCGGACCTACGGATTCGGGGCCTCGGCCTCCGTTGCCCTGAAGGAGGAGGGGCGTGTGATCGGCGCACTCACCCTGTACGCGGGGGAGAAGGATTTCTTTGACCAACAGCATGTGGAACTGCTCGTGCAGATGGGGGCGGACGTATCCTTTGCCCTGGACAACCTGGCGCGGGAGGGGCGCCGCCAGACGGCGGAACAGTCCCTGCGGCAGGAGACGCTGGAGCGTCTGCGGACCGTGGAGGCGCTGCGCGAGAAGGAACAGCTGCTCCTACAGCAGAGCCGCCTGGCCGCCATGGGGGAGATGATCAACAATATCGCCCACCAGTGGCGCCAGCCGCTGAACGTCCTGGGACTGCTCATCCAGCAGATGCGGTTGTTTTACGACATGGGCTCGTTCAACAGCGACTACCTGGATACGAGCGTGACCAAATCCATGGGCCTGATCAATCACATGTCCCAGACCATCGACGACTTCAGGAACTTTTTCAAACCCGACAAGGAAAAGGTCGAGTTCACCCTCCATGAGGTGGTGGCGAGAACGTTGTCGCTGGTGGAGGACGGTTTCAAAAGCCAGCAGATCCGCATCGATTTCCAGGCTAACGCCAATCCGGCTGTCCGCGGTTTTCCCAATGAATATTCCCAGGCCCTGCTCAACATCCTGATGAATGCCAGGGATGCGCTCCTGGACAGTCGTCCCGACGAGGCCAGGGTCACGGTGACCATTGCCAAGGAAGGGAAGAGGGCCGTGGTGACCGTTGCCGACAATGCAGGCGGCATAGCGGAAGAGGTCATGGACAGGATCTTCGAGCCGTACTTCACCACCAAGGGACCGGACAGGGGCACAGGGGTGGGGCTGTTCATGTCGAAGACCATCGTTGAAAAGAACATGGGGGGGAAGCTGACGGCGTACAACACCGCCGAGGGTGCGGAATTCAGGATCGAGCTGTAGGCAGATACAGTGCGGAACGCGAAAAAGGCGGGGTCATCCCCGCCTTTTTCGTTGGTTGACTCATGGTTATCCGTTACTTCTTCACGTTGTAGAACACATCGGCACCCTTGAACAGGGCACAGCTGTCCAGTTCGTCCTCGATGCGCAGGAGCTGGTTGTACTTGGCCACGCGATCGGTGCGGCAGAGGGAGCCGGTCTTGATCTGGCCGGCGTTGACCGCCACGGCCAAGTCGGCCAGGGTGGTGTCCTCGGTCTCGCCCGAACGATGGGAGATGACCGTGGTGTAGCCGGCCCGTTTGGCCATCTCGATGGCCTCCAGGGTCTCGGTCAGGGTACCGATCTGGTTGAGCTTGATCAGGATCGAGTTGGCGATCCCCTTCTGGATGCCTTCCTTCAGGATCTTCGGATTGGTGACGAACAGGTCGTCCCCCACGATCTGAATGCGCTTGCCCAGGCGGTCGGTCATGAGCTTCCAGCCGTCCCAGTCGTTCTCGGCCATGCCGTCCTCGATGGAGATGATCGGGTACTTGTTGACCAGGTTCTCGTAGAAATCCACCATCTGGGCCGGGGTCTTCTCCTTCTGCGCCTCGTTCTCCAGGGTGTAGATCCCCTTCTCCTTGTCGAACAGTTCGGAGGATGCCACGTCCAGGGCCAGCAGCACATCCGTTCCCGGCTTGTAGCCGGCCTTGGCGATCGCTTCCATGATCACCTCAAGGGCTTCCTCGTTGGACTTCAGGTTAGGGGCAAAGCCCCCCTCGTCACCCACTGCGGTGTTGTACCCTTTTCCCTTGAGCACCCCTTTCAGGGCATGGAAGATCTCGGCCCCCATGCGCAGCGCCTCGGCAAAGCTCTGTGCCCCGGCCGGCATGATCATGAACTCCTGGATATCCACGTTGTTGTCGGCGTGGGCACCGCCGTTGATGATGTTCATCATGGGGAGCGGCAGCTCCCGGGCATTGGCGCCACCGATAGATTTGTACAGCGGCTGAGCCGCCTCTTCGGCGGCGGCCTTGGCCACGGCCAGGGAGACGCCCAGGATGGCGTTGGCGCCCAGCTTGCTCTTGTACTCGGTACCGTCCAGCTCCAGCATCTTCATGTCGATGCCGACCTGGTCGTCGGCATCCATGCCGATCAGCTCGTCGGCGATCAGGTTGTTGACGTTATCAACCGCCTTGAGCACCCCCTTGCCCAGGTAGCGGCTCTTGTCGCCGTCCCGCAGCTCCAGGGCCTCACGCTCGCCGGTGGATGCGCCGGACGGCACGGCGGCGCGCCCGAAGGCGCCGGACTCGAGAAACACTTCCACTTCCAGTGTGGGATTCCCGCGGGAATCCAGGATCTCCCTGGCATAGACATCAACGATCTCACTCATGTACTGCCCCCTTGTCATAAAGATGCATGGAGAAAACTCCACCTGAAAATCTCAAAAACTGTATACAGTATACCACAAATATCCTGAAAGGGAAGGGGCTCATCGGTCCATGGCCATGGTGGTGCCTTGCGCGAGCATATCTCCGATGTCGGCAGCACTGCGGGCCGGGCTGAAGAGGTAGCCCTGGAAGTTGTCGCACCCGGCCTGCTTCAGGAACGCGAACTGGGCGGCCGTTTCGACCCCTTCGGCGGTCACGGTCAGATTCATGGTCCTGGCCAGGGACACGATGGCTTCGGCAATCGCCATGTCGTCGCTGTTGTCAGGGATGTCCATGACAAAGGAGCGGTCGATCTTGAGCGAGTCGATGGGGAAGCGCTTGAGATAGTAGAGGGAGGAGTAGCCGGTGCCGAAGTCATCCAGCGCCAGGCGGAAGCCCCGCTCCTTGAGCTGCCTGAGGGTGGCGATCGCCTTGTCCACGTTGTGCATCAGCAGGCTCTCGGTCAACTCCAGTTCCAGTGATTCGGGCGCAAGTCCGTGCCGCTCCACGATGGACAGGATGACCTGGGGCAGGTTGTCCCGCCGGAACTGCCGGGCAGAGATGTTCACCGCCATGGTCAGGCCGCCGTGGCCGGCATCCGCCCACTGTTTCAGTTGCCCACAGGCGGTGGCAAACACGAATTCGCCCAGGGGAACTATGAGGCCGGTTTCCTCGGCCAACGGGATGAAATCCGAGGGCGCCACCATGGTGCCGTCCCGCCGCTGCCAGCGGACCAATGCCTCAAACCCGCAGATGGCCCCGGATGCAAGGCTTACCTTTGGCTGGTAATGGACCACCAGCTCGTTTTGATCCAGTGCCTTGCGCAGCTCGGTCTCCAGCGACATCCGTTGGAGTGCCTTTGCCTCCATGCCGGCGGTGAAGAACTGGAAGTTGTTCCGGCCATGTTCCTTGGCCCGGTACATGGCCATGTCCGCGCATTTTGTCAGGATATCGGGTTCGGTCCCGTCGTCGGGGTAGATGCTGATGCCGATGCTGGCCCCGACGAACAGTTCGTGATCCTGCAGCAGGATCGGCATGTTGATCTCATCGATGATCCTGGCGGCGATCCTGGCTACCCCTTCCACCGCCAGGGTGTCGGCCTCGGCGAGTATGACGGTGAACTCGTCTCCGCCCAGCCGGGCGATACTGTCCTCTTCGCGGACCGTGCGGGACAGGCGGCCCGCGACCTCCTGGAGCAGCAGGTCACCGGTGGCGTGCCCCAGGCTGTCGTTGACGTTCTTGAAATTGTCCAGGTCGAGAAACAGTACGGCTACCTTCCGATCGTGGCGCTGGGCATGGTTGAGCGCCATGAGCAGGCGGTCCTGGAACAGGGAGCGGTTGGGAAGACCGGTCAGGGCATCGTGGTGGGCCTGGTACTGGATGGCCTCCTGGTTCTTCTTGATCTCGGAGATGTCGTGAAATATGCCCACATAGTGGGTGGCCGTACCCTGGTGGTCGCAAATGGCGCTGATGTTGAGCCACTCGGGATAGGCCTCGCCGTTCTTGCGCCGGTTCCAGATTTCGCCCGACCATTGACCGCTGGATTTGAGGGAGTCCCACATCTCCCGGTAGAAGTCGGGAGTGTGGTGTTTGGATTTAAGGAGGCGGGGCGTGTTGCCGATGGCCTCGGCAGCGCTGTACCCGGTTATGTGGGTAAAGGCGGGGTTGACCATCTCGATGACGCCCCTGGTGTCGGTGAGGGATATGCCCTCGATGGACGTGTCGAACACCTTTGCCGCCAGCATCAGATCCCGTTCCATCTTCTTTCGGCCGGTGATGTCGCGAACATTGGCGAGGATGACGTCCTGGCCCTGGAGCGCGATCTTGCACAGAAACACCTCGACCTCGAATTCCGAACCGTCGCGGGGGCGGCGGGCCTTCCACTCGAACAGCACGGTCTCGCCTGCCAGGACCTTGTGCCAGGCAACGGGCAGAAAGGACATGTCGTTGTCCGCACTTGAGAAGTGCCCCTCGATGGTCATGGAGAGCACATCCTCTTTGGTGACCCGGTAGAGGACGAGCGTCCGGTCGTTGACGTCGATGATCCGCCCATCCACATCATGGAGGAAAATGGCGTCGTTGACACTGTTGAACACGGTTTTGAGGGCCGCTTCGGACTCCCGGAGCCTGAGTTCGGTCTCCTTGCTCTCCGTAATGTCCATACAGACGCTGATGAATCCGCAGAACTGGCCGAAGGTAGAGTAGGGAGCGCTGCTGTTCAGAACCCAGCGATAGTCGCCATCGGCTGCGCGCAGCCGGTATTCCGTCCTGCAGGGGCTTCGGGAAACCATATGTTTCCGGCACAACGCCTCCAGGCAGGGACGGTCGGCGGGGTGCACCCCCTCCAGCCATCCATCCGCCAGTTCTTGCCCGTACTCCCTGCCGGTGAAGAGCGTCCAGGACTTGTTGAAGAATATGCCGTTGCCCTGCTCGTCGGAAATCCAGATCATGACCGGGGCATCGTCGGCAATGAGGCGAAACAGGCAGTCGCTTGCCAGGGCATGTTCACGTGCTTCGGTGAGGCTGGTATGAATCGCGCTGCATTCGCTGCTGCCGGATGGCGGGGAACTGCAGTTGTGGGTGGGCGTGATCGACATGTAACCGTGCCTGCTGGTTTTTTTGTGATTCTATAGCACACCGGCGGCCAAAATCATACCGCAAAAACAGCACGTAGACGCCAAATGCTTAACAGAGGGCGGCAAATATGGTAGGGTGCGCAGGAATCGCCACCACCCGTTTCGAGGAGTATTCTACATGAAGATCAGAATCCTGGTCGTTGATGACGAGCTGAGCATGCGGGAGTTTCTCGCCATCCTGCTGGAACGGGAGGGGTACCAGGTGACCTCCGCGGCCAATGCCGCAGAGGCGTTGGAACTGCTGGAAAACGGCCTGTTCGACCTGGTCGTTTCCGACGTGCAAATGCCCGGCTTGAGCGGTATAGAGCTGTTGGGACGCATCAAGGCCCTCGCGCCCGATACCGCGGTGCTGATGATTACCGCCTTTTCTGCGGCCGAACAGGCGGTGGAGGCCATGAAGCTGGGGGCCTATGATTATATTGCCAAGCCCTTCAAAATTGAGGAGATCAAGCAGCTTGTCAAGAATGCCCTGGAAAAGAGCGAACTGAAGCGCGAGAACATCGTCTTGAAGCAGCACGACCGCGAGCGGGACAGCTTTTGTGGCATCATCGGTGCCAGCGCCAGGATGAAGGAGATCTTCGGGCTGATCCAGAAAGTGGCCCCCAGCAGCAGTTCGGTTATGATCCTGGGAGAGAGCGGCACCGGCAAGGAGCTGGTGGCCCGAGCCATTCACACCTTGAGCCCACGCAAGGGGAAATCGTTCGTGGCGGTCAACTGCGGCGCCATCCCGGAAACACTGATCGAGAGCGAACTATTCGGCCACAAGAGGGGTTCATTCACCGGCGCTGTCGCGGACCATGCCGGCTTGTTCGAACAGGCTGACGGCGGCACATTGTTCCTTGACGAGATCGGCGAGTTGCCCCCGTCGATGCAGGCCAAGCTATTACGCGTGCTGCAGGAACGCGAATTCCGCAGGGTAGGGGATTCGGCAGTCAGAAAGGCAGATGTGCGCATCCTGACTGCTACCAACCGTGATTTGCAGAACCAGGTCAGGGAAGGTGGTTTCCGGGAAGACCTTTTCTACCGCATCAACGTGGTCCAAATCATCCTGCCGCCGCTCCGGGAGCGGATCGATGACATCCCGCTGCTGGTGGAGAGCTTCTTCCGGAGGTTCAGCCAGGCCGAGCCGAAAGGTGAAACCATCACCCCGGCCGCCCTCAAGGCGCTGATGAATTATCCGTTCCCCGGCAATATCCGCGAACTGGAAAACATCGTCGAGCGGAGCCTGATCCTGGATCCCACGGTCATCCAGGAATCGAGCCTCCCCAAGCAGGTTCTCAGCGTCGTTTCGGCATGCCTCTGCTCGGAGGTGGATATCCCGGAGGAGGGGCTGGCCCTGGAACCGCTACTGGAAGGGCTGGAAAAGCAGTACCTGCTGAAGGCGCTGGAGCGGACCAACGGTGCCAAGAAGAAGGCTGCCGAACTGCTGGGGATGTCGTTCCGCTCGTTCCGCTACCGGTTGGCAAAGTTCGGGCTGGATGCGGGGGATGAGTGACGATAATTGTCATGAGAGCTTGCCGTGTTTGGGACCCATAGTCTGGATACACGGCCTGGACTGTCAAGACAACATAGTGATTCCAGGGTGTTATGTTTGTTTCTGGAGTTGGCCTGGAAGTTGCTTTTGTAGAGAACAGCTTATGTTGCACTCACCAAGCTCTCTCACAGAGCACAAACAATGAAAGGAGAATCAGATGTTACAGAAAATGAGAAACAGAAAAGGTTTTACCCTGATCGAGCTGCTGATCGTCGTCGCGATCATCGGCATCCTGGCTGCCATTGCCATCCCGCAGTTCTCTGCCTACCGTATCAGAGGTTACAACAGTGCGGCTACCGCTGACCTTCGCAACAGCCGCACCAATATGGAGGCCTTCTTCTCCGATTGGCAGGTGTATCCCTCAACTGCAGCGGCTGGTGCCCCTGGCGCTGGTGCCCCTTACACCAATGCAACCGGTACGCTTGCCATTCCGGCGGCCAGCCTTACAGCCACTGCACCCAGTGCTGCAACAACCGTGCAGTTCCCGGTTTCTGCTAACGTAACCCTGGTAGCCAATACTACCGCCACTGCCAGCAGCTTCACCATGGTTACCAAGAACAGCGCCGGCGACCGTTGCTACGGCGCCGATGCCGACGCTAGCCAGGTCTACTGGGTCAATGGTGCAGTTGGTGGGCCTCTGCTTGCAGCGGCTGTACCGGCTGCTGTAGGTGCCACTAATGACTTCATGCCTGGAGCTGCCCCCTCCGTCGCATCGGCTGCACCCTGCGCCGGTGGTGTTCAGGTCAACTGGACTACGATAAACTAAAAGCCAGTTACGTGATGCTCAAAAAGGCCGGGGTTTTTCCTCGGCCTTTTTATTGGACGTTGCTCAGGGGTGGTATATGATGACAGCATCTGATTTTAGCCCGCTTTGAGGGACTTATGATCCACATCGAGAATGTATACAAATCGTTCACGCTGGAACGGAGGAACAAGGTTCCTGCCGTGCAGGGGCTGAGCTTGAGCGTGGCCAGGGGAGAGGCATTCGGCTGTATTGGGCCCAATGGTGCGGGAAAATCCACCACGATCAAGCTGTTGCTGGACCTGATCCGCCCGGATAGCGGGAGCATCAGTATTAATGGACTGCCATCCACCGATCAGGCCTCACGCGCCATGGTGGGCTATTTACCGGAAAATCCCTATCTATATGATTATCTTACTGCGAGCGAATATCTGGCCTATGCCGCTCGCTTGTCAGGCCTGAAATCGACTGTGATGGCTGAGCGGCGTGGTGCGCTGCTGGAGAGGCTGAAGCTCTCGCAGGCGGCACATCGACGTATCATCACCTATTCAAAGGGGATGCAGCAGCGCACTGCCATTGCCGCGGCCCTGATTCATAATCCGGAGCTTGTGGTGCTGGACGAGCCAATGAGTGGCCTTGACCCCTTGGGGCGTAAGCTGATCTTTGACCTGATTGCCGAATTGAAGGGCCAGGGGAAGACAATCTTCATCTCTTCGCATGTACTTACCGATATCGAACGTCTCTGCGATCGGGTTGGGATCATCGTGCAGGGGCATTTGTCGTTCGAGGGTGTGGTGAAGGATATGTCAGGCCCGCTTGACGATCTGTTCTTGCAGGTTGTTCAGGCTGCCGGTGTTGGGGAGGTGCGCTAGGATGATTGCAGCTGTGACATGGGTGACGTTTCTTGAAGGGCTCCGCAACCGGGCGGTGTATGGCATTACGCTGCTGGCCAGCCTGATGATGGTTTTTACTGTACTATTGAGCAGCATGATCATGCAGGATGTGGGCAAGGTCGCCACCGACCTGGCCCTTTCGACTGCTACGTTCGCTGCGTTGCTGGTGGTTATGTTCGTAAATATCAACATCCTGGCCAAGGATCTGGAGCGAAAAACGATCTATCTTGCCCTGTCGCGCGCTGTTCCCCGTTCGCACTACATTCTTGCCCGTTTTCTGGGTTTAGGGCTGCTTTTGGGGTTGGTGGTGTTGCTGTTGTTGTGCGCATCGCTTGCAACTATTCAGATAGTACGGCAGATGTATCCCAGTTATTTTGGCATGGTCTCATTGTGGTTGGTGGCGGTGGCCCACCTGTCCATTTTCCTGCAGATGCTGTTATTGACATCTCTGAGTATGCTGTTTTCCATGGTGGCCTCCAGTTCTTTTGTGACCTTTTTGCTGACCATCGTCAGTTGGCTGATCGGTTCCAGTACTCAGGAGGTGAAACGGTTAGTCGAATCGAGCGAATTGTCGCAGATTGCACCTGTCACTAAGATGGTCGTCAAGGCGGCCTATTACCTGTTTCCGAACTTGGCCTTGTTTGATCTGAAGACGAATGCAGCACACGGAATTCCCATTCATCTCTCCCAACTGGGGTTTGCCGTTCTTTATGGGGTTGGCTATGCGACTGCAGTACTGTCTCTGACCGTGATCATTTTCAGGCGCAAGGAGCTGACTTGATGCGGAGCAAATTCAGTTTTGTCCCTTGGATCACCGGTTCTGTTGCACTTATAGTATACCTGATATGTCTTCCGTTGGCAGTTGTAGAGAGGCCGCGTCACGAACAGCTTTTTGCGCTGCCACCGAAACTGCTCAGAATCGTCGCCTTCCAGTTCAAGGAGGCTGCTGCAGACATGTCCTTCTTGAATGCCTCGGTATTCCTGGGAGGTACTACACCTCAGCATGACACCCGCCGTTATCTGCCGCAACAATATTCCTGGATGTACAATACCCTGAAAAATTCGGTTGCTCTGGATCCCTATTTTCTTGACCCCTACTACCTGATGAATTCGGCCTTGATTTGGGATCGCTACAAACAGGACGAGGTGAACGAACTGATCGCCAAAGGTGCCGATAAGCGCACTTGGGATTCGCTGCTCCCTTTTTATGCTGGCTTCAACTATTACTACTTCCTGAATAATGCGGACAAAAGCTTTACCTACCTGACAGAGGCCTCCAAACGCTCCGGCGGCAATCCGTTTTATGACAGCCTGGCAGCCCGGGTCGCTTACAAGGCAAACAAAACAGAATTTGCCATCAGCTATCTCGAAAATCAGATTCAACAGGCCGATCTGCACGGTCAAAGAGGGAAGACACGGGATCTTGAGCGAAGGTTGGAGGTGTTGAAAGCTATCCGTCGGATCGAGATTGCCGCAGAATCCTATAGGAAGCTCTTTGGCAAGCCCCCGGGAACGGTCAGTGAATTGATAAAGAGCAGCTTGTTGTTGTCACTGCCATCAGATCCTTATGGCGGATCATTTTACATCGACCAAGATGGTTCTATAAAAACTACCAGTAATATGACATCAGTAAAAAAAGAGAAGTGACATTGGTCGCTTCTCTTTGGATACGTGTGTAAACAGCGTCTCAGCTTTTTATACCTCTGTCCCTGCCCCCGTTTTATTAGCTAGTAATCGTTATGTTATCCCTCTATCCGCGGAAACAACGCCTCTGCCTTGACCACCGTCGTTCCCGCCTTCACGCCTCCCCAGGCAAGTCCCGCCTTGTCTATATCCTTCGGACATCCCAGGCTGCAGAGCGCCTTTTCCGCCGTTACCGGCATGAAGGCCGACAGCAGGCAGTGCACGATGCGCTGGGATTCCAGCAGGCAGTACATCACCGTGGCCAGCCGCTCTTTCTGGGCCGGGTCCTTGGCCAGGGCCCAGGGGGCGGACTCGTCGATGTACTTGTTGGCCGCGGAGATGACCTCCCAGATCGCCTGGAGCGCCCTGCTGAAGGCCAGGTCGTCCAGGCAGGCGTCCACGGTGGCGACCAGGGCTTCGGTCCGTTCCTTGAGCGCCAGGTCGCGCGCGTCCAGCGGGCCGGGCGCCGGCAGCACCCCGTCGAAGTACTTGACCGCCATGGCGGTGGAGCGGCTGAGCAGGTTGCCCAGGTCGTTGGCCAGGTCAGAGTTGAGGCGCTGCACCAGGGCCGTGTGGGAGAAGTCGCCGTCCAGGCCGAAGGGAACCTCGCGCAGCAGGAAGTAGCGCACCACGTCCACGCCGTACTTGTCGATGAGCATGTTGGGCTCCACCACGTTCTGCAGGCTCTTGCTCATCTTCTGCCCCTCCACCGTCCACCAGCCGTGGGCAAAGACCTTCTTCGGGAGCGGCAGGCCGGCGGCCATGAGGAAGGTGGGCCAGTACACGGCATGGAAACGCAGGATGTCCTTGCCGATCAGGTGTACATCCACCGGCCAGAAGCGCCTGTACTCGGTGGTGGCGTCGGGATACCCCAGAGCGGTGAGGTAGTTGGTCAGGGCGTCGAACCAGACGTAGATAACGTGCTTCTCGTTGCCCGGCACCGGGATGCCCCAGGTGAAGGTGGTGCGGGACACGGACAGGTCACGCAGTCCCTCCTTGACGAAGGAGATGATCTCATTGCGCTTGCTCTTGGGCTGGATGAAGTCGGGGTTGGCCTCGATGTGGGCCAGAAGCTGCTCCTGGTACTTGCTCATGCGGAAGAAGTAGGACTCCTCCTTGAGCTTTTCCACCGGGCGGTTGCAGTCGGGGCAGCGGCCGTCGATCAGCTGGGTCTCGGTCCAGAAGGTCTCGCAGGGGGTGCAGTACCAGTCCTCATACTCACCCAGGTAGATGTCTCCCTTGTCCAGGATGTCCCTGAAGATGTGGGCCACCCCTTTTTTGTGGCGCTCTTGGGTGGTGCGGATGAAATCCGTATGGGAGATGCCCAGCCGCTTCCAGAGCGCCTGGAAGCGCTTGACCACCCGGTCAGCCAGCTCCAGGGGAGTCTCGCCGGCGGTCTGGGCGGCCTTTTCCACCTTCTGGCCGTGCTCGTCGCTGCCGGTCAGGAAATAGACCTCGTATCCCATGAGCCGCTTGTAGCGGGCCAGCACGTCGGCGGCCACGGTAGTGTAGGCATGGCCGATGTGGGGCACGTCATTGACGTAGTAGATGGGAGTGGTCAGGTAGAATGCAGGTTTCATGGTCAGGCTCCTGGTGATGGTGGTGTGCCGCCGCCCTGGCTTTTGCGGTGCCCGTGCTTGCGGTAGCGATGTTTCTTGCGTGCCTTGGACGGCTGTCCCTCGGGCTTCTGGGGGGCTGCGCCGCTCTCTGCGGTGGGCGCAGCAGCAGGGGCAGGTTCTTGCCGCTGGGGTGCCGCGGCTTCGGCCGATTGCCGTTCCGGCCGTTCGGAACGCTCGGGACGCTCGGGACGCCGCTCGCGCCCTTTCGGGGAGAGGCGGTCGGCGGCCGG
>DATBXI010000168.1:0-4755 GCA_036514355.1 Desulfuromonadaceae bacterium | reverse complement strand
CGGGAGAAGATGGTTCCAGCCTCGGTAATGCCGATATGCAGGGGGTAATCGACCCGCTCGGAGAGCAGGCGGTAGGCGGTCACGGTCTTCATCACATCCGACGCCTTGAGGGATATCTTGATTTCCTGGTAGCCCAGTTCCTCCAGGATGCGGATATGCCCCAGGGCCGACTCGACCATGGCCTCGGCCGTGGGGTGACCGTAGCGCTCCAAGAGCTCCTTTTCCAGGGAGCCGGCATTGACGCCGATGCGGATCGGCACCCGACGCTCGACCGCGGCCCTAACCACCTCGGCCACCTTCCATTGTTCCCCAATATTGCCGGGATTGAGGCGCAGCCCGTCGATGCCCCCTTCCAGCACCTGCAGGGCCAGCTTGTAGTCGAAATGGATGTCGGCGATGACCGGTATCGGGCTTGACGATTTTACGCGGCCCAGCGCCAGGGCTGCGTCCATGTCCGGCACGGCACAGCGGATGATTTCGCACCCCACATCGGCAAGGCCGCGGATCTGAGCCAGGGTGGCCTCCACATCACGCGTGTCGGTGGAGCACATGGATTGAACCGCGCAGGGGGCGCCGCCCCCCACCGGTATGGAACCAATTCGTATCTGACGGGTCGTTTTTTTCATAAGACGGCATAGTAGCCAATTGGGTGACGAAAAGTCAAGGAAGAGAACGCCTCAGGGACGTTCCTGCATTGTATCGCCTCCGTGAATCTCCAACAAAAAGACCCACCGGTTTTCCGGTGGGTCTCGTCACAAACAGAGGAACGTGGTTTAGGCAAGCCTGTGGGCGTAGAGAGGGAACCGCTTCATGAGCGCGTTCACCTGCACCTTGATGGCGTCCAGTTTCTCGTCGTTGCCTATATTGGCCACGGCATCGGCGATGAAACCTGCCACCTGCTCCATCTCGGCCTCCTTGAGCCCGTGGGAGGTGGCCGCCGGGGTACCGATGCGGATGCCGGAGGTGACAAATGGAGACCGGGTCTCGAAGGGGACGGTGTTCTTGTTGACCGTAATGCCGGCTTTGTCCAGGGCCTCTTCCGCCGCCTTGCCGGTGATCTCGGTGCCGGAAAAGTCCAACAGCATCAGATGGTTGTCGGTGCCACCGCTGGTGAGCTTGAAGCCACGCTTCATCAGCGCCGCTGCCAGGGTCCGGGCGTTGTTGACGATCTGCTGCTGGTAGGCCTTGAACTCTGGCTGCAGGGCCTCCTTGAAGGCCACGGCCTTGGCGGCGATGGCGTGCATGAGCGGCCCCCCCTGGATGCCGGGGAAGATCTGCGAGTTCAGCGTCTTTGCAAACTCCTCGCGGCAGAGGATCATGCCGCCGCGGGGACCGCGCAGGGTCTTGTGGGTGGTGGTGGTGACGTACTCCGCATAGGGGATCGGGCTGGGATGCAGACCTGCCGCCACCAAGCCGGCGAAGTGCGCCATGTCCACCATGACCACCGCTCCCACCTTGTCCGCAATGGTGCGGAAGGCCGGGAAATCGATGATGCGCGGATAGGCGCTGGCCCCCACCACGATCATCCGCGGCTTGTGCTGCTCGGCCAGACGCTCCACCTCTGCGTAGTCAATGGTCTGGGTCTCGGGGGAGACACCGTAGGGCACGATGTTGAACAGCTTACCGGAGAAATTGACCGGGCTGCCATGGGTCAGGTGGCCGCCATGGGAGAGGTTCATCCCCAGGACCGTGTCGCCCGGCTTGCAGGCGGCAAAGTAGACCGCCATGTTGGCCTGGGAGCCGGAATGGGGCTGGACATTGGCATGCTCGGCGCCGAACAGCTCTTTGGCGCGGTCAATGGCCAACTGCTCCACCACATCCACGTGGTGGCAGCCGCCATAGTAGCGCTTGCCGGGGTACCCCTCGGCGTATTTGTTGGTCAGGACGCTCCCCTGGGCTTCCAGGACCGCCTCGGAGACGAAGTTTTCGGAGGCGATCAACTCCAGGTTGTATTCCTGGCGCTCGGTCTCGTGACGGATGGCCGTTGCGACATCCGGATCAAACTGGGAAAGGATGGACATGGCGTTCAACTCCTTTGTGGTATACATTTCCTAGAAAAACGAAACGGGACTTTATTCAAGTCCCGCTTTATATTGTGTTTAACAACCCACTTATTTGCAATATGCTTTTTCGATTTCCACAATCTTATTCAACCGGCTCTGATGACGTCCCCCCTCGAAGGAGGCATCCAACCAGGCTCCCACCAAGTCGCAGGCGATCTGCTCGTCCAGCACCCGGCCGCCCAACACCAGGATATTGGCGTTGTTGTGCTCCTTTGCCATACGAGCCATGAAGACGTCCGTTACCAGCGCGGCACGGATGCCGGGTACCTTGTTGGCAGCTATGGACATGCCGATCCCGGTCCCGCAGACCAGGATGCCGCTCGCGGCCTTTCCGGAAACCACCATTTCGGCGACCTTCAGGCCGAAATCGGGGTAATCCACCGAATCTCCGTTATCGGTACCCGCATCGCTGACCTCTATGCCGCGGCGGTTCAGATAGCTCTTGAGGGCCGCCTTCAGGTTCAATCCGCCGTGATCACTGCCAATAACGATCATAGGTCACGAATCTCCGCTTAGATCTTCTTGAACAGGAGCGTGGCGTTCGTACCGCCGAACCCGAAGTTGTTGCTCATGGCGTAGTCGATCCTGGCCTCACGGGCGGTATTGGGCACGTAATCCAGATCGCATTCCGGATCGGGCTCCGTGTAGTTGATGGTCGGCGGGATGACCCCCTTGTCCATGGCCATGCAGGTGAACACCGCCTCGACGCCGCCTGCGGCGCCCAACAGGTGTCCGGTCATGGACTTGGTGGAAGAGATATTCACTTTCCGGGCATGATCGCCGAACACAGTCTTGATGGCCATGGTTTCATAGAGGTCGTTCATGGGGGTGGAGGTGCCGTGGGCATTGATGTAGACGACCTGCTCCGGGGAGACGCCGGCGTTTTTCAGGGCCATGTTCATGCAGCGCGCCGCCCCCTCCCCGCCCGGTGCCGGTGCGGTCAGGTGATAGGCATCGCCGGTCAGGCCATAACCCGCTATTTCGGCATAGATCTTGGCCCCGCGCTTCTTGGCTGCCTCGTACTCTTCCAGCACCAGGATACCGGCCCCCTCGCCCATGACGAACCCGTCGCGGGTCTTGTCGAAAGGACGCGAGGCTGTCTCGGGGGAGTCATTACGACTGTCGCACAGGGCCTTCATGGCGGCAAAACCGCCGATGCCCAGGGGAGTCACGGTGGATTCGGTGCCGCCGGCGATCATGGCGTCGGCATCGCCGCGCGCAATGATGTGATAGGCGTCGCCGATGGAGTGGGTCGCGGTGGCACAGGCCGACACGGACGAGATATTCGGTCCCTTGGCGCCATATTTGATGGAGATGTGGCCAGGTGCCAGATTGATGATCAGCATGGGGATGAAGAAGGGCGAAATCTTCTTGTAGCCACCCTCCAAGAGCGCCGAATGATACTTCTCGATGGTCGGCAGGCCGCCGAGGCCGGCTCCCACCAGCACCCCGACCCGCTCGGCATTCTCCTCGGTGATGGTCAACCCCGAGTCTTCCATGGCAAAATGGGCGGCTCCCAGGGCGTACTGGATGAAGAGATCCATCTTCTTGATCTCTTTCTTGTCGATGTACTCTTCGGGATTGAACCCCTTGACCTCACCGGCAACCTTGACCGGCATATCGGACACGTCGAAGCGGGTGATCAGGCCGAGGCCGGATCTACCGTTGACAAGCGCATCCCAGTTGGCGGCATTACCGATCCCGATGGGGGAGACCGCGCCGACACCCGTAACTACGACTCTTCTCATGATAAGTGACTCCCGGGGTTTGACTGTGGTTCAAGAAGGATGTGTGAAAAGGAAAGAGGGGAGCATCTCCCCTCTCCCACCTCTTAGCTGTGCTCCGTGATGTACTCGATGGCGTCGTTCACCGACTGGATCTTCTCGGCATCCTCGTCGGGGATCTCGATATCGAACTCCTCTTCAAGGGCCATGACCAGCTCAACCGTGTCCAGAGAGTCGGCACCCAGGTCGTCCATGAAGGAAGCCTCGGGCACTACCTGGGCTTCTTCCACGCCCAGCTGCTCTGCGATGATTTCTTTAACTCGTTTTGCAATGTCAGACATCTTTCACCTCCGTGTGATATAAACCCTGTTCAGGTTTCCCGTCTATGATGTACCTTGCTAATTAAGCATGAAACGTTCAAATGTCAATTTTTATTTTTCCCGTTAAACGGCTACATGTACATGCCGCCGTTGACCGACAGCACCTGCCCGGTGACGTAGTCGGCAAGCGGCGAAACAAGGAACCAGACGGCGTTGGCCACGTCCTCCGGTGCACCGAGGCGTTCCAGGGGAATCTCCTGCAGGAGCGCCTCCCGGGCCTTTTCCGGCAGCACTGCGGTCATGTCGGTCTCGATGAAACCGGGGGCCACGGCATTGACCGTGACGTTGCGCTTGGCCAGTTCACGGGCCGCGGACTTGGTCATGCCGAACATGCCGGCCTTGCTGGCGCAGTAATTGACCTGGCCCGGATTACCCATCTCTCCGACCACCGAACTGATGTTGACGATGCGGCCGTGGCGGGCCTTGGTCATGACCTTGGCCGCCGCCTTCATGCAGAGAAAGGCGCCCTTGAGGTTGGTGTCCAGCACCGCGTCCCACTCCTCCTCCTTCATCCGCAACAGCAGACCGTCCTTGGTGATGCCGGCGTTGTTGACCAGGATGTCCACTTTGCCGGCCGCCGCGATAATC
>DATBXI010000167.1:0-10461 GCA_036514355.1 Desulfuromonadaceae bacterium | reverse complement strand
CAGCAACGACATCTGGGTGACCTTGGCCGTAGCCGAGAGCGACGCCTGGAAGGCGGTCTGCTGCTGCGTCAACTCCACCCCCAGCTTCGCGTAATCGACATTCTGGGTATCCCCCACAATCCCCTGCAGGGTATTTTGGATGTTGGTGTTCATGGTGCTCGAATTATTGAGTCGTACCAGTCGCGATGCCACATCGCTCTGGGCATTGCGGATCTGATCGGCCCCGGCCTCTAGCTGTTGGGAGACCGCCTGGATGTTAGGTACGTTGTTGGCTTGAACGGCCGTGATCATGTCGTCAAAAGCCTTGAGGATATTGACCGACCCGTATGGCTGCGAGGTTGCCGTATCAGCGGTAAGCACCTGATTGCCGGGCACGTTCATCTGCTGCGTCGTGGATTGCCCGATTTGCACGTTGAGAGCGGTTTCGTCCCCGGAATAATAGGGCGCCGTGCCGCTGAAGGGGGCGGTGGAGCTCTTGGCGCCGCCGAAAACGAATTGATCCCCCGACTGGATATTGCCCATGTCCACCATGGTCTGCTTCAGCGCCTTCAATTGTGACAGAACGCTCTGCGTCACGGTCGGATCGGTGCTGCCGTTGACAATGCTCGCGGCCAGTTGAGTGGCCTGGTGTATGGTATCGGACATCCCCTGCAGAGCCGTGCTCGTCATTTGCAGGGACGTGGTTGACCTGGCGATACTGCTGGCGTACTGATCCCCGGCCTTGAGCTGATCGCCCACGTCAAGCAGCAGCCTGGTGCCGATCGGATCATCGCTCGGCCGGTTGATGTTAGCGCCCGACGCGGTCAGTTCCTGCAACCTATCCAGTTTCGCGCGTCCCTGCTGAATGTTGTAGAGGGCATTGCTGGCGGTCATGTTCTGGGTGATGCGCATAAAGTATCTCTCCTATCGTATGAGACCGAGGACCGTATCCATCATATCGGTCGCCGTGGTGACCAGCTTGGCCGACGCCTGGTAGGAACGCTGGTATTTCACCAGATTGGTCAGTTCCTCGTCCAGCGACACGCCGGAGTTCGATTGCTGAAGGGTCGTCAACTGCTGGGTAAAGGCGGCGTCCTGGGCAACGGTGTTCTTGCTCGACTGGACATCCAGGCCGAGCGTGCTGACCATGCTGTCGTAGTAACTGTTGAACGTGGTGGTGTTACCGGACATGGTGAACGCGTGTTGCAGGTTGGCAACGGCCACGGCATTGGTGTTGTCACCAGTCGGTGCGCCATTGGCTGCAGCGGCGATCTGGTTGCTGCTGGTGAGCGCCGGATTGATGGCAATGTCTGCGGCATTTGTCGTGGCTGGATCAAAGAAGGCAATCGTGGTAGGGGGACCACCAGGTGGAGGTGTACTGCCGTTCAAGTCGGAGCCCGCCAGTTGCTGGGTATTGACCGTAGAGGCGATGGTGCTTGCCAGAGCATTCACCTGTCCCAGATAGCCGGGGATGATCGTATTACGAAGCGCCAGTGTGGCACCAATCTCTCCGAGGCTGTTGTTCGGCCCTCCCACCGTTGCGGTAATTTGGGCATCTGTTGCGGGCGCCTGTGCCGGCGGCGGATTCCCCACGGCGGTAAGATAGATGTCGTTAAGCGTGGTTCCGCCGGCGTTGTCTGCGTACATGGTCGCGTACTGGTTGCCGGTCACGAGCGCCTTAGTGGGATCGCCGGCAAGTTTCACATCCACCGTGCCATCAGACTGTTCCTTGTACGTAATCCCCACCTCGGTGCTCAGATCCCGAATCAATTGATCACGCTGGTCCTTGAGTTCGTTGGCGTTGCCGCTCACCATTTGGGTGGTCTTGATCTGACCGTTGAGTTGGGCGATGTTCTGCAGCTTGGCGGTGATGTCTGCCGACAGGGGGCCGAGGGAGGTGTCCTGGGTTGCGATGGTGTTATTGAGGGTCGTACTGATCGAGTGGAATGTGTCGACCAGGATCTGGGCGCGGGTCAGGACCGCCTGACGTTCAGATGTTCCAGCCGGGTTGATGGTCAGGTCCTGCCACGCCCCAAAGAAGTTCGAGATGGCCGCGCCCAGGCCATCATTGGCGACCTCGTTGAAACTCGGCTCGATCTGCTGCAGCACGGTGGACTTGGTCGTATCGTATCCCTGGGTGGTCTGGGCATTTACCAGTTGCTGCTGGAGCAGGGCATCATAGGAGCGGGTAATTGAGGCAATGCGGACGCCGGTCCCCAGGGGAAAGCCATTGGCTGTCGTGGGGGGGGCGGTCTCCAGCACAACCTGCTGGCGGGAATACCCGGGCGTGTTGACATTGGCGATGTTTTGCGAGGTCACCTCGGTGGCCATCTGGTATATGTTGAGGCCACTCTTGCCGATCTCCAGTACGGAATTAAGACTCATATCATGCCTTTCTGTTGATTATGACCGCGCCCGGCTGCGGCCGCTGGTACCCGCCGGATGCTCCATAGAAACTTGACTGGTTGAGTATGCGCGCCAGAAAATTCAATGAGTTGCCCACCGTCGAGACAAAGCGTTCCGCGATCTCGCGATTCATGGCGGCCACCTGCCGAACCTGCTCGGCGACCCTGTTCAACTCCTGGTGCAGACGCTGGACATCTGCGTTTCCCTGCTTGTTCAGCAGGGCAGCCACCTCTCCCAGGGTGGTGGTGTCCGGCGGCAATCCCAAACTGGCGGCGACCTCCGCAATGGTGTGGCGGAGCGGATCGGTATGTGCCTCAATACGGGCCACCGCATCTTCTTTCAGAGCATTTATCTCAGCCATGGCATCAAGGCTGACCCCTGCCAGTTCCGGGGTCTCCCGCTCCAGAATCGCGAGAAGCTCCTCAAGCAACTTCAACTGCGTGGACAGGGCCGCCGTCAGCTCTCTGGCCTTCATTCGCCCGTCCCCGAAAGCGGCTGGAGAGGCGGTTCCTTCTGCTCAATTGTTCTGCTGACCCTGTGGCTCTCCTGCCGGAGTATTTCCTTTTCCACCTGCTTCGCCAAGCCAAGTCCGCCCCGCTTTACAGCTGCCGTGGCATATTCCTGGTCAAGCAGCGAGCGATAGACCTCTTCCCCATGCCCGCCACCGGTCAGCTTGTCTTCAGGGACCGTGGAACGCATGGATTTCATCATCATGCCGACAAAAATCCCCTCAAAGTCCTGGGCGACCTTCTTTGCCTGGAGACGCTGCCTCTCGCTGAGTCCCGTGGCAGCGCTTGCTTGCCGCTGCAGCTGTTGCGCCTTTTCGGCTGTTCCATCGCCGGCAGCCGGAATATTTTGGGGGATGCCGATTTCCATGCGCTATCTTTCTTATCGCCGCTATGCGGCAATTCTTGAGGCCGATGCCTTAAATAGTTTCACCACCGGGAGACTTGGCTGACGTTGCTCCGAACGACAGATCAGATGAGCATGAGGTCGGCCTGCAACGCCCCTGCCGCCTTTATGGCCTGCATGATCCCGATCAGGTCGCGCGGTGTCACGCCCAGCAGATTGAGGGCCCGGACCACATCGCCAATGCTGGCCCCCTCAGGCATGACCGTCAACCGGCGCGACTCCTCTTCAACCTTCAGCTCGGTCCGGGGGACGGTCGTTGTGGTGCCGGTCTGACTGAATGGCGTCGGCTGGGAAACCTGCGGGGTTTCCTTGATCACCAGCGAAAGGTTCCCATGGGAGACCGCCACCGTGGCGATGCGGACATTTTCGCCCATAACGATAGTGCCGGTGCGCTCGTTGAGCACCACCCTGGCGGGAATGTCCGGCCTGACCTCCAGGGACTCCAGCGCAGCCACAAATTCCACGGTGCGGCTGGCATACTCCTCGGGGATCTTGAGCGATACCGTACCGGGATCTACCGTTGCCGCAACCGGCGTCCTGAACTTGTCGTTGATGACGGCGGCGATGCGGGCTGCCGTGGTAAAATCCGCCTGGCTGAGGTTGAGCCGCAGGACCGATTTACCGGCCAACACATTGGGGAGTTCCCGCTCCACCAAGGCTCCGTTGGGAATCTGACCGGCTGTGGGGTGATTCTTCTGGGCGCTTGCCGCCTGCCCGCCAAAGGCAAAGGAGTTGGTCAACACCGACCCCTGGGCAACGGCATACACCTGGCTGTCACCCCCCTTGAGCGGCGTCATGATCAAGGTGCCACCGGATATGCTCGTGGCGTCACCCATGGACGACACCAGGACATCCAGGCGGTTGCCCTGCTTGGCAAAGGGGGGTAGCGTAGCCGTGACCATGACGGCAGCCACGTTCTTCACGGTGATATCGGCACGGTTGATCGTCACCCCCATGCGCTCAAGCATGTTGGCGATGGATTGCACCGGGAATTTGGTCTGTTGGCTGTCGCCGCTGCCGTTCAACCCCACCACCAGCCCGTAGCCCACCAGTTGGTTGCTGCGCACTCCTTCGAAAGCGGCTATATCCTTGATGCGGACGGCATGGGCACTGGTTGCGGGCAGCAGGAGCAGGAGACAGATGATCAGAATTCTGTTCATGATGTGTGTACCTTTTATGTCGGGACTTCGCTCTCGTAACCATGGTGCAGGGAACGGGCGATCGCCTCCCCCTGCCCGTGGTGTCTAAAACGGCCAGATCTTGTCGATGATGTTCATCAGCCAACCCGGGCTCTGGCGATCGGAGATGATCCCTTTGCCGGAGTAACTGATCTTGGCGTCAGCCACGTAAATGGAGTTCACGGTATTGTCGGTGCCAATATCGCGCGGCCGTATAACCCCTTGCAAAATTATCTCCTGGTCCTCGTTGTTGACCTTGACGTTGCGGCGCCCTTCCAGCAGGAGGTTGCCGTTGGGCAACACGTCAATCACCTTGGCAGATATGGTGGCGGTGAGGTTTTCCTGGCGCGAGGTGGAGCCGGAGCCATTGAATTTGGAGTCTCCTTTGGCATTGATCAGGTTGTTCAGGTCGCCGAAAATCGCACTGAATTGTTTGTGCCGCTCCAAGCCCATAAAATTGGGCATTTCCGCGTGAATGGCCGAACTCCGATCCGTTGCGGTACTGGCCTGTTTGGAGGCGCTGGCGACCTCGGAAATCACGATGGTTATGATGTCACCCCTGTGACGGGCTTTGAAATCCTCCGTCACCCCCCCCGAGGAGGCCTGCCAGATGGAACCGGCGGAGTAGTCTGCCGCGGGCTTGTGCAACTGCTCGTCAAAGCTGGCGGTCTTCACTTCCGTCTTTTGCACTGCACAGCCAACCATCAACAACAGTGAGAGTGCAAATATGCTGCGTTTCATGGGAAATCCTTCTGCCGTGGGCATCTTAAAAACTCACCTGCACCGTAGTTGTGTTGACAACTCGAGCCGGAATCTCCTTGAGGGAGTTGAGATTCTGCACCATGATGACATCACCTTCGGCGCCCGAACTCCTGGCCTTTCCGGCGACCGTAAGCTTCATGACGGCGTTCTCGGCAACAATGGAGACCATCTGGCCAGCCCTGATGAGCGGCACCTTTTCCACCAGGTCAGTCCGCACCACGCTGTTGGCCTTGATCGTCGTACGCGCCTGTTTGCCGACAATGTCCGTGACATTAGCGGCAAACCTGCCCGAAACCGTGGCAATATCGCGTTTCTGGATGGCAACATCCGCGTTGGTAATGACCGTGCCATGATCGAGCTGCCGGAGCGTCACCACCATGTCCGCAAGCGCCTCAACCTCCACCCGCATGGCCGTATTGCTCACCACCCGATCCCCCTGGCGAACCAGCACCGCCAAGTTGACAGCCCCCCATCCTTCCCACTGCTGCGGGGCCATGACTTCATACTCCAGCGGCCCGTCCGGCAGCTTGGGAGCCCCGCCAACGGAGATCCGTTTGACATGGACGTCATATCCCAGGCTGGCTGTTTTCTGCTTTACATAGGCCACCACCGCATCCCTGATCTCGGCGTCACGATTGACCTGCTTTGGAGCCAGTGGTTGAGCGGCCTGACAGAGGGGTGCACCCAACACCAGGCACGCACCGGCGATTACGAGTGCTCTTATTATCATGTTCATTGCGTTGTTACTCCTGCTACCACCATAACCAACAAAAAGTTACATCGCTCACCTGAAACCTGAAAAAACGCGGTACGCCTTATCACCTTACCGTCTCAAGTTATTCGCCGTCTGGAGCATCTCGTCCGCCGCCTGCACCGCCTTGGAATTGACCTCATAGGCACGCTGGCTGGTGATCATGTTGACCATCTCCTCCATTACGCTGACGTTACTCATTTCCAGATATCCCTGCGCAATGGTGCCGATGCCGGTCAGCCCCGGTGTGCCGGTAGTGGGCGCGCCGGAAGCATCCGACTGGATGAAGAGGTTCATCCCCTGGGCAGAGAGGCCGGCGGGGTTTGAAAACAGGGCCAACTGGATATTCCCCACCTGGGTGGGGGTATTCTGCCCCGCTTGCACAACCGAAACCGTTCCGTCATTGCCGATGGTGGTCGTGGTGGCGTTGGCGGGAATGGTAATGGCGGGCAGAAGAGGGTAGCCGTCGGAGGTCACCACCCGGCCCGTGTTGTCCTTCTTGAAGGCCCCTGCGCGGGTGTAGCCGGTGGTACCATCCGGAAGCTGGATCTGGAAGAAACCATCACCCTGAATAGCCATGTCCAAAGCATTGCCGGTCTGATTGAGGTCACCGGTAGTGAATATCTTGGTCACGGCGGCCAGGCGCGAACCGAGGCCGATCTGGATGCCGGTGGGGATCTGGGTGGTGTTGGTGGAGGGGGCACCTGTAGTCTTCAGGTTCTGGTACATCAAGTCCTGAAAATCGGCCCGGCTCTTTTTGAAGCCCGCCGTGTTGACGTTGGCCAGGTTGTTGGCAACCACGTCGATGTTCTTCTGCTGCGACTCCATCCCCGATGCGGCAGTCCATAGCGCACGTATCATCTGTCACTCCTTTTTGTATAGTGATTGGTTATTGTCTATGCCAGGCGTCCAAGGTCGGTCGTGGCCTTGCTGGCCATGGCATCGTAGCCTTGAACGACCTTGGAGCATGCCTCAAAGTAGCGGTTGGTCTCTATCATCCGCACCATCTCGCCGATGGTCTCCACGTTGGATCCTTCCAGGTGGCCCTGGCGGATTGCAGCTGTTGCGGCCTGTGGCGCTGCCTGCGGGTTCGCAGGGGTGAACAGCGTCCCCTCGCCCTTGATCAGATTGTACGGTTTGGGGAAGTCCACGACCGTGATCGTGCCAGCCGGAACGCCATCGACATTTACCACCCCCTGGCCATCGATGGCGACCTTGCTCCCTTGGATCTTGATGGGGCCTGCCTGCCCCATGACCGGATAACCATCCACCGTCTCCAGGGTCCCATCGACGGACATGCGGAAATTCCCCTGCCGGGTGTATGCCGGGCCATTTGGGGTATTCACGACGAAAAAACCATCGCCGTTAATGGCCAGATCAAGGGGGTTCCCGGTCTGGGCCACGGGCCCCGGCGAATAATCGACATAGACTGAATTTTTCTGCAGCAGGGGATCAGCCGTGGTCCCGTCCGGAACTGCCGGCCGGTTCTCCGGCACGTTCAACATACTCTCGAAACTCATCTTGTCTTTCTTGAAGCCGGGGGTATTGGCATTGGCCAGATTGTTACTGATAACTTCCAGGCGCTTCATTGCCGTAATATTGCCTGACAATGCCGAATACATGCCGCTGTTCATGGTGCATCTCCTTTTAGTTCATGTGCAATCGCAATTTGGCTCGCAGCCTGACCATTGCCTGGCTGAGCAGCTGCGAGATGCGGGATTCGGTGAGTCCCAAAGTTTCGCCGATCTCTTTGAGGTTCAGGTCCTCACTGTAATACAGCGTTACCGCCAGCCGCTCCTTTTCGGGCAAGGTTTCGATGGCCAAACCCAGCGCCTCGGCCAGCTGCTTCTTCATGACCTGATGCTGCGGACTCTTCCCCTCGCCCTCACTCAGCACGTCCGCCAGACAGAGCGAGTTACCTTCTTCGTCCTCCCAATTGTCGTCAAGACTGATGAAGGTAAAGACGTGAATCGCATCCAGCATCTCGTAATAGTCGTTCAGGCTTATGTTAAGGGCATTGGCAACCTCTTCACCGGTGGGATTGCGTCCCAGCCGATGTTCCAGGCTGACCACTTCCCGTTCCATGCGTTTGTATTTTTCGCGCGTAGAGCGGCTCAGCACATCGTGGGAGCGCAGCTCGTCAAGAATGGTGCCACGTACGTGCTGTTCGGCAAACGTCTTGAAAAGCACGCCCCGTGTGGGGTCAAAACGATCGGCTGCATTTATCAGGCCAACGACGGCAGCGCTCATCAGGTCCTGCTGATCCAGATGCGGCGGGAGTTGCGGCACTATTCTCCCCACCAGGTACTTGACCAGCGGCAGATGCTCGATAATCAGCTCGTCTCGGGTAAGGCTGTCTTCACTAGGGCGGCGCGAAGCCTTCATCACGGCACACACAACTATTCACCCGTGGGATTGTCCAGGAACCGTCTGAAAAAAAACTGGATGTTCCCTTTAAGACGCGTTTGACGCGTATTCTCGATGACCCGTTTTGCCAGCGTGGCGAAACAGGTGGCCGCCTCCGACTCGGGAAACAGTTCGGAGACCGCTTTCTGGCGTTTGACCGCCTCCACCACCTTCTCATCCTTCACCACGCACCCCAGATAGTCCAGGGAAATATCCAGAAAACGACCCGCCACATTGGCCAACTTGCGAAACACCTCCAAGGCATCCTCGCTGTCTTTGGCCATATTGACCAACACCTTGAAATGGTGTTCCGAATACCGCGTGGCGAGCAGCTTGATCAAGGCGTACACGTCGGTTATGGACGTGGGTTCCGGCGTAACCACCACGATGATTTCCTGGGCAGCCACGGTAAAGTAGGTGACGTTCTCGGAGATGCCGGCCTCGGTGTCGACGATCAAAACATCGAACTGCTCTTCCAGCATGTCCAGTTCGTCCAGCAGCTTGAGCCTTTCATGCTGCCCCAGGCTGGTGAATTCCTGAACCCCGGAACCTGCAGGGATGATCTTGATGCCGGCCGGACCATCGATGAGAATTTCGGAGAGGTTCTTCTCTCCATTGAGCACGTGATTCAAATTGTAAGCCGGCGAGAGACCCAACAGCACGTCCAGGTTCCCCAGCCCCAGGTCGGCGTCAATGACCAGAACCTTTTTCCCCTGGGCCGACATGGCGATGGCCAGGTTGGATACCACGTTGCTTTTTCCGACTCCTCCCTTGCCGCTCGTCACCGAAATGACGCGGATGCCTTTCTGGCCGGAAGCAGGGCCGACGTGCGAGTCTGTCTGCTGCTTCTGGCGGGCTTTGCGGGCCATCTGACGCAGGGTATCGGCCTGATCGCCCGTTCCGGTAACAGCGCTCATTCGGCCGCCTCCCGCAGTATCATGTCAGCCAGTTTTGCAGATGTGGCCACCTCGATATCCTCGGGCACCCGCTGACCTGTCGTAAAATAGGCTATCTGCAGATTGTCCTTCATCAACAGATTGACCATGTTGCCAAAACTCTCACTCTCATCGATCTTGGTGAACACCACCTTGCTGATCTGGAACACGCCGAAGCGCCTGAGTATCTCTTCCAGTTCCCGGTCCTTGGTGGTGGCGGAGAGACAGAGATAAACCTCTATGGGTATCTTGTTCTCAAGGAAATTCTTCATTTCGTCCAGCTTTTCCTTGTCCTTATGGCTGCGCCCCGCGGTATCGATGATGATCAGGTCGCACTCGGAGTGCTTTTCCACCGCCTTTTCCAACTCCTTGGGAGTGGAGGCCACCTCCAGGGGTATATCCATGATGCGAGAATAGGTCTTGAGCTGCTCAACGGCGCCCACCCGGAAGATGTCCATGGTAATCAGTGCCACCTTGTTGCCGCGGTTCAGGGCATACATGGCGGCCAGCTTGGCGGAGGTGGTGGTCTTGCCGACACCGGTCGGCCCCACCAGCGCGATAATGCGCGGTGCATTTTTCCGCAGCTTGAGGGTGCCGGCAAACTTGATCAGGCGGCCGAGCGCCTCGCCGAAACGCCCCCTGACGGTCTGACTGCTGCCCTCCACCGGCAGCGTGTTGAGCGTATCGAGGATTTTCCTGATCAGCTCGGTGGAGACACCGCTTTTGACCAGCTCCTGGGCCAGCGGAGAGTCTTCCGGGAGGATCTCCTCGCCGGACTGCCCCCCGCTTGCCGCCGGATTCTGGGCATTCGGCCATTGGACTGCCCTGATGCCATCCTCCTGGCTCTTGGCAAGCGTATTAAGCAGAAGCTTTTTGATCTCTTCCAGGTCACTGCGGGGAATATTTTTCAGGTTGAGACCGAGATCGCGCGAGCCTGCCTGCTTGGCCTCTTCATCCGGTCGTTCCTCTTTACGCGGCTCCTCTTCGCGTCGGGAAAGCGCCTCGACTTTTTCACGCAACTCCTTGAGTTCACGCGCCAAGGGACCCAGCATGGAGTTTTCCAGCTCCTCCTTGGCGGTGCGTTCCCGCTCGGGCCTTTCACGGTACGAGGGGGGTGGCGCGACCGGCGGCG
>DATBXI010000166.1:0-3836 GCA_036514355.1 Desulfuromonadaceae bacterium | reverse complement strand
CACAATATTGGAGTGGGGATATTTCAATTTATTTTTGCCATTGTTACCATTTCAGCAATCAAAGGGGCATAGAAGGCCCCAAGAAAACAAAAAGCCCTTCCGCATTGAAGCGAAAGGGCTGTTGTTTTTGGCGTCCCCTATAGTCTCCCTGTCCGCAAGGAAAAGAACTGGTCAAAGCCCCTTTAGCTTTTATACTTTTGTCAATTGGCCCCACGAATGGCCCCACGACAAATAAAAAGGGTTAGACAAACAGCCTAACCCCTTAATTTTTCTGGAGCGGGAAACGGGATTCGAAGCCAGAGAGACCATTCTTCTCCTTTCCAGACAAGCACAATCAGACTCTGTATTTTCAATCACTTAACGCCTTCTGTAGGCCAATTTTTGTTTGCGCGAAGTTCATTGATAGAAGGTTAATACCAAGGTTTTTGTCAAAGTTGTGTCAAAGTAATACAGGTTTAGTCAACCAATTATCTCCTGCCAGTCAATAGACGTTTCTTGTGCGGTCGCAGCTTTGCGATTTCCTGTTCAAGCATTCGACTTCCGGCAGCAGCCGCGTCACGTTCAGCGCCTTTTCAAAGTTGTACTGCGTGATGGCATGCTTCAGGTCTATGAACCTCCCGGCCCCGAGCACCATCTGCAACAGATCGACCTGCTCCTCGAACAGGTCCACGGCAGCGCTGTCATCGTCAGCCAACAGCTGCGACAGGCGTTCGCACACCTCGGCGGCCCGTGATGTATCGGCCACTGCGGAAGGCTCCTGCTCCGCCGGAAGCGCCTCGGTGATCGAGTTAACCAGCGTGCCCAGAGTTTCGCAGACAGCGTCCTGCTTCGCCGCTATCTCCTCGACCTTCTGTTCCCGAACAGACGTTTCAAGCTCCTCTGTAAGCATCTGCAGAGAGGTTGCACCGATAGTGCCCGCCAACCCTTTCATGGGATGGGTCACGAGCACGACAGCCGGATAATCGCCTGCAGCGATCAGGTCAGCCAGTCGCTCCGGAGTTTGCGAATAGCTGTTGGCAAACGAGCGCAGGATTTTTAGGTAGAGTTTTCCGTTTCCCATCATGTGGTGCAGTCCCAGATCGATATCAATCCCTGGAATGAGGGGAATCTTATCGTCTGAGTCTGCGTGGGGACGATCATCCCGTGCCGGTGCGGCGAGCCCTTTCAAGCGCGGCTTGATCCATCGCAGCAGTACCTCGAAGAGCTGTTCCGGCTCGATCGGCTTGGCCAGGTGATCGTTCATCCCGGCCTCCAGGCACTTTTCCCGGTCGATGGTCATGGCGTTCGCGGTCATGGCGATGATCGGCAGACCGGAAAACCGTTGCTGCCGGCGGATCAAACGAGTTGCTTCCACACCGTCCATCACCGGCATCTGCATATCCATCAGCACGGCGTCATAGTGAGAAAATTCCGCCATTTCCACGGCAACCAGGCCGTTTTCCGCCACATGCACCTCCAGCCCGGCATCGTGCAACAGTTCAATGGCAACCTCCCGGTTGATCTCGTTGTCTTCGACCAGCAGAATGACGGCGCCTCTCAAGGTGGCCAGGCTGTCGCACTCCATCACCGACTCTTGCAGGCGGCACTGGTCGGGAAACGGGCCTCCCTGCGTAACAGCCCTGTTCCCCTTCGCTAGCGACACACTAAACCAGAAGGTACTACCCTTGCCATATTCACTCTCGACCCCAAACTCGCCCCCCATCAACTCGATCAGGCGCTTGCAGATCGACAGCCCCAGCCCGGTACCGCCGAATTTGCGCGTAATTGAGTTGTCCGCCTGCTGGAATGCCTGGAACAGACCCCCTTTTTGCTCGTCGGTCAGACCGATGCCGAAGTCCTTCACGCTAAAGAGGATCAGGACATCTTCTGCCGTCTCTTTCAGCACTCGGGCACCGATTACGATTGCGCCGGACTCGGTGAATTTGACGGCATTACTGGCGTAGTTGAGCAGGATCTGGCCCAGGCGCAACGGATCCCCCACCAGATAATTGGGCACTTGCGGGTCGATGTCGAAGGTCAGCCACAGCCCTTTTTCGGAAGCCTTTCCGATGATCAGGTCGGCCACATTGTCAAACACCTTATCCAGATCGAAATCGGTCCGCTCGATGTCAAGCTTGCCGGCCTCTATCTTGGAGAAATCCAGGATACTGTTGATGATGCCCAGCAGGTGCTGGCTGGACTGCCGGATCTTGGTCACGTAGTTGCGCTGGCGCGGCGTCAGATCGGTCTTGAGCGCCAGGTGCGACATGCCGATGATGGCGTTCATCGGTGTCCGGATCTCGTGGCTCATGTTGGACAGGAAGTCGGCCTTTGCCTGGGAGGCCGTCTCGGCAAGCTGCTTTGCGCAAAGGATCTCCTGCTCCGCCAGTTTGATGTCCGTTATATCCTGCGACACCCCGAACATGTAGCGCGGCGTCCCATCCTCGTTCCTCTCCATATTCCCTTTTGCATGAACCCAGATCACCTTGCCGTCCGCCGGGCGCTTATAGCAGTAGATGGAATCGTAGTCCGAAACCTTCCCTGCCAGTACATCGGTATACACCGCCGCGGCATCTGACCAGATCTGCGTGTCAACGGCATTGACCCGATCCAGCCAATACTCCCCCAAGTGATAGCGATTGTCCGGTGTCGGCGGGAGGCCGTACAGCCGGATAGACCGCTCAGAGCAGGTGATGTAGTCCGGATCATTGAAATCCACTTCCCAGTACCCTGATTTCGACAAATCGAGCGCGGTATCGGCCAGCATGCCGGATCTCTTCAACTCCTGTTCGTGGTTGTTGCGCTCGACGGTTCTCCAGACGGCGTCCATTAGCAGGGTGAGCTGCAGCACGTCGGTTTCGCTGTATTCATCCTCCTTGTTGGCGACCCCGACAACCGCCACAATCCGCCCGGCGCTGATGATGGGTATCGACATGAAGCGGGTCAGATGGGCATGCCCTTCCGGATACCCTTTCCTTAGCTGATTCTCGGCCTGAAAATCGTTGAGAATGATGGGTCGGCGCTGCCGGACCACCTCCCCCCAGATTCTGTTCTGGTCAAGATGGTAGACAGTCCCCGGATTTATGATGGAGCACACCTTCATGAGATTTCTGGACCAGGACTCCAGGGTGAGCTGTCGGCTTTCCTCGTCATAGTGAAAAAGGTAGCCGATTTTGCTTTCGGTGATGGCAACCGCCTCCTCCAGGGCAGCATCGAGTAGTTGCCGCGTGCTTTCGGTGACCATCTGGGTTATTTTCACCACGCTTTCCAGGCGTTGCCGGTTCAATACCAATTTTCTATCGGCCTGCTTGCGCTCCGTGACATCCAACGCCCAGCCCAGCACGCCAGCCTCGCCGTTGTAACTGGTGGGAAGGTAGGAAACGAGCATGTCCCTGACGCGGCGGTGGCGATCGTACAGACAGAGTTCCCGATTCAGCAGCGGCTTGCCCGATTTGAGCAGGGCGACGACTTCATCCCGCTCGGTGGGGCGCACATACACGTCGCGTGGAGCGTCACCCACCATTACCCCAAAGGTGTCGACGAATTTTTGATTGGCAAAATGGATGTGGCCCGCGGCAGAGAAGACGATGCCAAGCGGACTGGTTTCCAGGATGTTCTGCAGGAGCGTCCTCTCATCGGCAAGGGCCTGCATGGCCTCCTCCAACGCCTTGCGCTGCTCCAGCAGCGAATCGTTCTGCTGCTCGATTTTTTCGGTTTTATGGCTGTAGTCGGCCAGCGCCCGGGCCAGTTTACCGATCTCGGTGCGCTCTTCCTGATAATCGAAACGCGTCGGGAGCCCTTCTTCAACCAGTTGTTCCACCTGCCTGGTCAGGGTATCGAGGGGGGAGATGACCCGG
>DATBXI010000165.1:0-4026 GCA_036514355.1 Desulfuromonadaceae bacterium | reverse complement strand
CCGTGATCTTTGTGGGGGACGGCGCCGGCCGCTACCGGGAGGCGATTGCCGCCCGCAGGGGCGAGCGGGCCCTGTTCGCCCCGTTTTCCCACGCCGGCGGCCGCGCCGCCAACGGCACCCTGCTGGCCCTGGACGCCTTCCAGCGGGGCGCGACCGTGGAGCCTGCCCGGCTGCTGCCGGTCTACCTGCGGCCTTCCGAGGCCGAATACGCCAAGCTGGGGCAGCAGAAATCCCACCGTGCCCCATGAATTTTATTCAAAATAAATTTTTTTGACTTTTGATAAAATAATGCTTGTCTCTTAATAATCGCCTGCTATAATCCTCAAAAATCTTTTGGACGGAGCATGCCATGAACATTCATGAGTACCAGGCAAAGGAGATCCTGAATTCTTTCGGGATACCGATCCCGCGCAGCCGTGTCGCCCTGACCGCCGATCAGGTGGAGCGGGCTGCCAAGGAAATGGGGGGGCATTGCGTTGTCAAGGCCCAGATTTACGCCGGCGGCCGCGGCAAGGCGGGTGGGGTCAAGGTGGTCCACCACCCGGAGCAGGCCAATGACGTGGCCAAGGAGCTGTTCGGCAAGAAACTGGTCACCATCCAGACCGGGCCGGAAGGGCTCAAGGTCCGCCGTATCCTGGTGGAGGAGGCGGTGGAGATCGCCCGGGAATTCTACGTCTCCATCACCCTGGACCGCCAATCGTCCCGCTACTGCCTGATCGCCTCGGCAGAGGGGGGGGTGGAGATCGAGGAGGTGGCCCGCAAGTCGCCGGAAAAGATCCACATGCTGACCATCGATCCCTTCACCGGCCTGCGTCCCTACCAGGCCCGCAAGATCGCCCTGGCCCTGGGGCTGACCGGCGTGGTGTGCGAGGACTGCGTGGAGTTGCTGCTCAACCTGTACAAGTGCTGCGTGGAGAAGGACTGCTTCCTGGTGGAGATCAACCCCCTGGTGGTCACCAAGGCGGGGTGGCTGCTGGCCATGGACGGCAAGATGACCTTTGACGACAATGCCGTGTACCGTCACCGCGAATACCCGGACATGATGGACTACTCCCAGCTGGACACCCTGGAGATCAACGCCGGCAAGTACGACCTGGCCTACATCAAGCTCACCGGCTCCATCGGCTGCATGGTCAACGGCGCCGGCCTGGCCATGGCCACCCTGGACGTGCTCAAGGAGTTCGGCGGCGAACCGGCCAACTTCCTGGACGTGGGGGGCGGGGCCACCCGCGAGAAGGTGGCCGAGGCGTTCAAGATCATCCTGGAGGATGGCGACGTGAAGGCGGTGTTCGTCAACATCTTCGGCGGCATCATGCGCTGCGACGTCATTGCCCAGGGGATCATCGAGGCGGCCAGCGAGGTGCACTGCTCCCTTCCCATCGTGGTGCGCATGGACGGCAGCAACGTGGAGGAGGGCAAGCGGCTGCTCCTGGAATCCGGCCTGAATGTCCAGGTGGGCGAGACCCTGGGGGACGGCGCCAAGAAGATCGTCAAAATGCTGGGACAGGAGGGGAAATAGGTCATGTCCATATTGATCGATAAGAGTTCGCGGATCGTCGTACAGGGGATCACCGGCCGCAGCGGCCTGTTCCACACCCAGCAGTGCCGGGCCTACGGCACCAACATCGTGGCCGGCGTCACCCCGGGCAAGGGGGGGATCCACATCGACGGCATCCCGGTCTTCAATACCGTGGAAGAGGCGGTGCGCTATACCAACGCCAATATCTCCATGATCTTCGTCCCGCCCCCGGGTGCGGCCGACGCCATCCTGGAGGCGTGCGACGCCGGCCTGGACCTGGCGGTCTGCATCACCGAGGGGATTCCGGTGCGGGACATGGTGCTGGCCCGGGCCATCCAGGAGAAGAGCCGGACCCGGCTGGTGGGTCCCAACTGCCCCGGCGTGATCACCCCGGGCCAGTGCAAGCTGGGGATCATGCCCGGTTACATCCACAAGCCGGGGAAGATCGGCGTGGTCTCCCGCAGCGGCACCCTGACCTACGAGGCGGTCAAGCAGCTCACCGACATCGGCCTGGGCCAGTCCACCTGCGTCGGCATTGGCGGTGACCCCATCATCGGCATGAAGTTCATCGACGTGCTGGAGCAGTTCAACAACGACCCCCAGACCGAGGCGGTGTTCATGATCGGCGAGATCGGCGGCGGGGCCGAGGAAGAGGCGGCGTACTGGATCCAGGAGAACATGAAGAAGCCGGTGGCGGCCTTCATTGCCGGGGTCACGGCCCCTCCGGGCAAGCGCATGGGCCATGCCGGCGCCATCATCACCGGCGGCAAGGGCAAGGCCGAGGACAAGATCCGCACCCTGCAGGAGTGCGGCGTCACCGTGGCCACCAGCCCGACCCGCATGGGGGACGCCATGGTGGAGGCCCTGAATGCGGCCGGCAAATCTGCCCCCAAGGCTGCGGCCAAACCGGCAGCCAAGAAGGGGAAGAGATAGTTCCGCATTGTGCCTGTTAAAAAACACGGCCCCGTTTCCCGTGAGGGAGGCGGGGCCGTGTCGTTTCAAGACATCGGTGAATTGTGTATCCTCTGCTCAGTCCGGCATGACCAGGGCTATGTCGATCCATTCGCCCGTCGGAAGATAGACCGGGAACAGGAGTCCGATATTTCTCTGCGGAACGGGAATGTCCTCGTCATGGTCCACCACATCGCAATTCAGCATCACCAGCCGCTTCCCCATTTCCGCGGCCCTGCTGATGACATGGCCGCACACGATGCGGGAGAATTCGTGCACCGTGCCGTCCAGTGACCGTTTTTCATTGATGACGGCGGAAGTGCTGATGATCGCTATGGCGATCTTGTTGCGTACCTGCCGCGGAAACGTCAGGTAGTACCGGAAGTTGATATCCCCCGTAAAATCGAAAATAATGGCGTTATCATTGCCATCGATCTTGTTGACCACCTCGCATACGTCCGGCTTGAAGGTCACATGAGCGACCCTGGACAGGATCTTGTGGCTCACATCCCCCATGCCCCGACAGAATTCGGGAAACGGGACGCCCGGGGGAATATCGAGCCCGCTGGTTTTGTACCGGGCCTGTTTTCGCTCGAATTCATGCAGATGTTCCCGAATGTCGTGCGCACGTAACGCACCGACCGCCACAAGAGCCTCACCGATGAAGAGGTGATTTTCCTGCTTACGGGAAATGATCGAGGCCACCTGTTCGGACGAGAGCAGGCCCAGCCGTATGGCCGCGTCTCCGAACAACAGGTCCTGGGTGTGCTGCAGCCGGTTGATCCGCATGACCTCTTCGGAACTGAGAAGCCCCATACTCTGGGCAACCCCGCCAAACGACCGGTTGACCGCCTCCTGCATCCCCACGGCCTTTGCCAGGTGATCAGGTGTAATGGCCCCTTTTTCCACAAGGTATTGACCGAAATATTGCAGCGACATCGAGCACCTCCTGGTGACCAGTATCTGTGCGGGAGCCAATGTGCACAAAAAACGCCCTTCTTTCAATGAGAGAAGGGCGTTCCATACCCTGCCCCTCTTTTCGGCAACCCGGCTATCCGTTCCCGGACCCGTGGCTTTGCGTCCCTGGGTTACCCCAGGTTTGCTATTTGACTGAGAGGTATTTCGGCAAAATTATTATTAATCTTGGCGAATGTCAACCATTACACCACATCCTCACAACAACCGAAAATATTCAATTGTTACGGAATGTTACCCGCAACCGATTAATAGTGCTCCCACAACTCATAATTGACGGTCAGGTAAAAACAGGGCATACTGCATCCCTACATGCCGTCGGCACGGAATACTCGCAGGGGCGGCGTTACCGATTTCCCCCGGCTTCATTCATCCGGTACGACCGTACCTCGCGGCAAAATCGTTCTTAAGGTTAGCGCTCCATGGAAATCCCACAATTCGTCCATCTCCACCTCCACACCCAATACTCGCTCCTGGACGGCGCCAACCGCCTGGAAGACCTGGTGGCCAAGGCCAAGGAGCACAACATGCCGGCCATGGCCATCACCGACCACGGCAACATGTTCGGCGCGGTGGAGTTC
>DATBXI010000164.1:0-8943 GCA_036514355.1 Desulfuromonadaceae bacterium | reverse complement strand
TTCTTGGTGGAGGTGATGCGCTCCTGCAATTCGCCCATTTCGGTGGCGAGGTTGGGCTGGTATCCGACAGCGCTGGGCATGCGGCCCAGCAGCGCCGATACTTCGGAGCCGGCCTGCGTGAAACGGAAAATGTTGTCGATGAAGAGGAGCACGTCCTGGCCCTCTTCGTCGCGGAAGTACTCGGCAACGGAAAGCGCGGTCAGGGCGACGCGGGCGCGGGCGCCGGGGGGCTCGTTCATCTGGCCGTAGACCAGGGCTGCCTTGTCGAGAACGCCGGACTCCTTCATTTCTTCCCAGAGGTCATTCCCCTCGCGGGTACGCTCGCCAACGCCGGCGAAAACGGAGAAACCGCCGTGCTGCTTGGCGATGTTGTTGATCAGTTCCATGATGAGAACGGTCTTGCCGACGCCGGCGCCGCCGAACAGGCCGATCTTGCCGCCGCGGGCGTAAGGAGCGAGCAGGTCAACGACCTTGATGCCGGTGGTGAAGGCCTCGACCTTGGTGGACTGGTCTTCGAAGGCGGGGGCCTCGCGGTGGATGGCGTATTCCTTGTCGTTGCCGATCGGGCCGCGCTCGTCAACAGGCTCGCCGATGACGTTCATGATCCGGCCCAGGGTCTTGTGGCCGACCGGAGCGCAGATCTGCTTGCCTGTGTCGGTTACCGTCTGGCCACGCTTGAGACCATCGGTGGAGTCCATGGCAATGGTGCGGACCGAGTTTTCGCCCAGATGCTGGGCAACCTCGAGAACCAGGTTGTTCTCGCGGTCGTCGATGGCCGGATTGGTAACCCGGAGGGCGTGATAGATCTCCGGCAGCTTGCCGGGTTCGAATTGGACGTCAACAACGGCGCCGATGACCTGCGAAATTTTACCAATGTTCTGACTCATTGAACTCTGTCCTCCTGCGGCCGTGAGGCCTCTCTATAGTGATTCGTTTCTCTGTTATCCCTTGATCGATTCAGCGCCGGAGATGATCTCCATCAGCTCGGTGGTGATGGCGGCCTGGCGGGCCCGGTTGTACTGTAGGGTCAGCTTGCCGATCATCTCGTTGGCGTTCTTCGAGGCGCTGTCCATGGCGGTCATGCGGGCGCCATGTTCGGCGGCCACCGACTCCAGCATGGCCTTGAAGATCTGCACCTCGATGTTCTTGGGCAGGATCTCGGCCAGGAGCTCGCCCACGGACGGCTCGTAGATATACTCGACCGGCGTCTCGTCTGCCCCAGCCTTCTCCGCCGGCACCACCGGCAGGAGCTGCTGGAAGGTGATGTCCTGGGACATGACCGTACGGAAGGCGTTGAACAGGAGGATAACCTGGTCGTACTCCTCGGCCAGGTAGCCGTCGATCACCTCCTGAGCCAGCATGGCTGCGGTCTGGTAGTTCGGCTTGGCCAACACGTTGGGAAAGTTCTTGGCAACGGCGTGGCGGTTCTTGAGCGCCTCGTACCCCTTGCGCCCCACGGTCATCAGGGAGATCTGCTCGAAGTCGGCCTTGTTCTCCTTGATGAAGCGCTCGGCGGCCTTGCAGAGGTTGGTGTTGAAGCCGCCGCAGAGGCCGCGGTCGGAGGTGACCACGATCAGAAGCAGCTTCTTGGCCTCCCGCTTCTCCAGAAGCGGATGCAGGTCCCCTTCCACAGTGCCGGCCAGGGACTGCAACACCTCGGTCAGCTTGCCGGCGTAGGGACGTGCGGCAACGACCGCCTCCTGGGCGCGGCGCAGCTTGGCGGCCGAGACCATCTTCATGGCCTTGGTGATCTGGCGCGTGTTTTTGACTGATACGATGCGCTTCTTTATGCTTTTAAGGCTTGCCATGTGTCAAACCGTCCTTGTTTAAGCGGTGAATTCCTTCTTGAACTGATCCAGAGCGCCGACCAGCTTGGCCTTCAGGTCGTCGTCGATCTGCTTCTTGTCGCGCAGCTCAGCCAGGATCTCGGGCTGACGGTTGTCAAAGAAGGCCATGAGTTCGGACTCGTACTTCTTGAGGGCCGAGACCGGGTAGTCGTCCAAGTAGCCGTTGTTGGCGGCAAAGATGACGGCAACCTGCCTCTCGAAGCCCATCGGACGGTACTGGGGCTGTTTGAGGATCTCGACCAGACGCTCGCCGCGGGCCAGCTGCATCTGTGTGGCCTTGTCCAAGTCGGAGCCGAACTGGGCAAAAGCGGCCATCTCGCGGTACTGAGCCAAGTTGAGGCGCAGCGTGCCGGCGACCTGCTTCATCGCCTTGGTCTGGGCGGAACCACCGACGCGGGAGACGGAGAGACCGACGTTGATGGCCGGGCGGACGCCGGAGTAGAACAGGTCGGACTCCAGGTAGATCTGGCCGTCGGTAATCGAAATAACGTTGGTCGGGATGTAGGCGGAAACGTCGCCCGCCTGGGTCTCGATGATAGGCAGGGCGGTGAGCGAACCGGCGCCGCAGGCGTCGGACAGCTTGCACGCACGCTCCAGCAGGCGGCTGTGGAGGTAGAAAACGTCACCAGGATAAGCCTCGCGTCCTGGCGGACGGCGGAGCAGCAGGGAGAGCTGACGATAGGCAACGGCCTGCTTGGAGAGGTCGTCATAGATGATCAGGCCATGCTTGCCGCTGTCGCGGAAGAACTCGCCCATGGTAACGCCGGTGTAGGGGGCGATGAACTGAAGCGGAGCCGACTCGGAGGCGGTGGCGGCAACGACGATGGTGTAGTCCATGGCGCCGTTCTCCTGCAGCTTGGAGACAACCTGAGCCACGGTGGAACGCTTCTGGCCAATGGCGACGTAGATACAGATAACATCGCCACCCTTCTGGTTGATGATGGTGTCGATAGCAACGGCGGTCTTGCCGGTCTGGCGGTCGCCGATGATCAGCTCGCGCTGGCCGCGCCCGATCGGAACCATGGAGTCAATCGCCTTGAGGCCGGTGGCCATCGGCTGGTGAACCGACTTACGGGCTACGATGCCGGGGGCCTTGATCTCGACCTTGCTGAAGGTATCGCTGTTGATCGGGCCCTTGCCGTCGATCGGCTGACCGATGGCGTTGACGACGCGCCCGACCAGGGCGGGACCTACCGGAACCTCGACAATGCGGCCGGTACGCTTGACGGTGTCGCCTTCCTTGATCTCGGAGAATTCACCGAGGATGGCGGCGCCGACGTTGTCTTCCTCAAGGTTGAGGACCATGCCGGACACGCCGCCGGGGAATTCCAGCAGCTCGCCGGCCATGGCGCCTGCCAGACCGTGGATACGGGCAATACCGTCACCAAGGGAGATGATGGTGCCGGTTTCGGACACCTCGACTTCCTTGCCATACTCCTTGATTTGCTTTCTGATGATCTCGCTGATCTCTTCGGCTCTGATTTCCATGGAAGCTCCTACCCCTTCTGTAATATATCCTGAATCCGTTTAAGCTGGGTCTTGACACTGCTGTCGTAGGCGATGTCGCCGATCTGGGTCACCACGCCCCCCAGAAGCGACTGATCAACCGCTACCTGCGGCACGACCTTCTTGCCGCTCTTCTTCTCCAGGGCGCCCTGGATCGCAGCCACCTGGCTTGCGTCCAGCGGGAAGGCGGTCCGGATCATCGGACGGATCACGCCGGAGAACTCGTCGGCCAGCCGCTCGTAGGCCTGTACGATCTGGCCGAGGAAGGCCACCCGGTTCTTGTCCACGAGGAGCATGAGGAAGTTGCCGACCAGCTCGGTGCAGGCGGCCTTGGCAACCAGCTCCTTCATGATGGCCTTCTTCTGCTCAAGGGTCAGGGCCGGGTCGGCAAAGGCGGCCCGCAGTTCGGCATTGGCGCTGAACAGACGCTCGATGGCGCCCAGCTCCTCGCGGAAGCGGTCAACCTGCCCCCCTTCGGAGCCCAGCTGCACCAGCGCCTTGGCGTATCGTCTCGCAATCGTCTTGTTGATCACTGGATCTGTACCACCTTGTCAAGATATTCGCCGACGAACCGGTCGTGGTCGGCCTTCTGGATGGTGCCGGTCAGCTTGCCGGTGGCGATCTCCACCGCCAGGCGGGCCGCTTCTGCACGCAGTTCGGCGCGGGCCTTGAGGGTCTCCTGCTCAGCCGACAGGGCAGCCTGGGCGACGATCTTCTCGGCGGCCGACTTGGCCTCGGCAATGATGCGGACCTTTTCCTGCTCACCCTCGCGGATGATGGCGTCGTGGAGCTCGTCGATCTCCTTGGATGCCTGGTCAAGCTTAGCGCTGTACTCGGCCAGCTTAGCCTCGGCCGCGTCCCTCGCCTGCTCCGCGTCCTTCAGGCTCTTCTCGATCTGGGCCTGGCGGTCGGCCAGCCCCCCCTTGACGTTGGCCTTTTTCAGCGCCCACACCAGGATGGCCGCCAGCACGGCAAAGTCGAGCACGCGCCAGCCGAAATCCTTCATCTGGGCGGCGGCATGGCCCGCATGGTGCGCAGCCTCACCCCCCTCGTTGGCGAAACCGGCCGAAGCGGCCAGACAGATAACGGCACCAGCGGCCAGGGAGAAAGCGATCTTTTTCGTACGACCGGACATGAACATGACTACAGGCTCCTCCCCAGGATTTTTTCGCAGATATCACCCGACAGGGTCTCGGCCTGTTTCGCCAGCAGCGCCCGGGCCTCAGCCGCCTCTTTCGCCACGCGGTCGCGGATGGCACCGAGGGATGCGGCGGCTTCCGTGCGGGCCTTTTCCAGCACCGCGGCCTCTTCGGCCTGGGCCTGCTTGAGAGCCTCGGCCCGGCGGCCGGCTGCTTCGGCCTTGGCGTCACGCAGGCGGGCCTCGTAGCGGGCCATCTTCTCCTGAACCTCCACGTCGACGGCGGCGGTTTTCTCACGGGCCGAGTCGATCACCTGGCGGCGGTCGGACAGTACCTTGCGGATCGGTTTGTACAGGAAAATGTTGAGAATCAGGACCAGGATGCCGAAGTTGATCATCTGGATTACGAACGCTATGTTTAAATCAATCACGACCTACCCCTTGCAGGCATGCTGTAGTTGTATACTGTATCCCAGATACGGGCCAAAACAGAGGTTAGCTACCACAGCATGCTATGGACTGTCAAGCAAATAACTTTCAAGTGTATACATTTTCCCACCGGCGTGCTGGCGGTATGCGGCATCAGATATCGAGCAGATCGATGATGCGGGTCAGTTCGTCGGAATCGCTGAAATGGATCTCCAGCTTGCCCCCTTTTGCACCATGGGGGCGGATGGCCACCCGCGACTGGAAGCGCCGCTGCAATTGCTCCTCCAGGGCGCTCATCAACAGGTCCGGCTGCTGGGGGCGTTTACGGGTCGGCGTATGGGGGTCGGCCTTCAGCCGCCGCACCAGGTCCTCTACGGCCCGGACGCTGAGTTGACGGTGGACGATCTCGTGGCGGGCCTTTTCGATCAGCTCCGCACTCTCCAGGGCCAGCAAGGCCCGAGCATGCCCCATGGAAAGCCGTTCCTCCACGATATCCCGCTGCACCTCGTCGGGCAGCTTGAGCAGGCGCAGGCTGTTGGTTATGGTGGTGCGGTTCTTGCCGACCCGCTTGGCCACGTCCTCCTGGGAGATGCCGAACTGCTCCACCAGCGAACGGTAGGCCTCGGCCTCCTCGATGGCGTTCAGGTCTTGGCGCTGGATGTTCTCGATCAGGGCCAGCTCCATGACCACGGCGTCGCTGGCCTCGCGGATCACTACCGGGATCTCGCGCAATCCGGCCTTTTGCGAGGCCCGCCAGCGGCGTTCACCGGCGATGATCTCAAAAAAGCCGTCCTTCTTGGTCACCACCAGGGGCTGGATGATCCCCTGCTCGCGAATGGATGCGGCCAGCTCCTCCAGCTTTTCGGGCGCAAAATGCTTGCGCGGCTGGTTGCGGTTGGGACGGATCTTCTCGATGGGACAGAGGAAGTAGTCGGAACCCTCGTCACGGGTCTCCGGCACCTGCAGGAGCGCCGCCATTCCCTTGCCGAGGCCACCTTTCTTAAGCATTGCCATCCTCCCTCTGGATGATCTCGCGGGCAAGCTGCATGTAAGTGGCCGCCCCGCGGGAGGTGATGTCGTAGTAAATCACCGGCTTGCCATGGCTGGGGGCCTCGGCCAGCCGGATGTTGCGGGGCACTACCGTCTCGAACACCTGACCGGGGAAATGGCCGCGGATCTCCTCGGCCACATCCTTACCCAGGTTGCTGCGGCCGTCGTACATGGTCAGCAGGACCCCTTCGATCTGCAGGAGCGGATTCAGCATCTTCTGGATCAGCCGGATGGTGTGCAGAATCTGGGAAAACCCCTCCATGGCGTAGAACTCGCATTGCAGCGGTATCAGGACGGAGTCGGCGGCGGTCATGGCATTGATCGTCAGCAGGTTGAGCGAGGGGGGGCAATCGATGATGATGTACCGGTACTGTTCCGCCAGGGGGGCCAGGGCAAATTTGAGCTTCTGCTCCCGCCCGATCTCCGCGGCCAGCTCCAGCTCGGCACCGGCCAGATCGGCATTGGCGGGCATGATGTGCAGAAAGGGATGGCCGGTATCGACCACCACCCCGTGGGGGTCTGCCTCGTTGATCAGCGTGTCATACACGGTGTGCTTGAGGCTGGCCTTGTCCATCCCCACCCCGCTGGTGGCGTTGCCCTGGGGATCCATATCCACGAGCAGCGTCGGCCGTTCGGCGGCCGCCAGCGAGGCTGCCAGATTAACGGCAGTGGTGGTCTTGCCGACCCCACCCTTCTGGTTGGCGATGCAGATGATCCTGGACATGGCGAATAGGGTATCCTGCCCGAAATTTCGGTAAGTTGGTCTGAGCCGGTGTGCCGGAGAGGGTGAAAAGTACCACAAAGACCCATTGGGTGCAAAGAACATTTTTCCGGCGCCGTATCTGCCGTTTTTTGACCACGGTCAATCCCGCGCCCGGCATCCGCCTGGTAGATTCCGGATGCCAACCATCCTACTCCACACAGAGGTTATGCCTGATGATGAAGCTCCCCATGACATGCGTTCTGGCCATTGTTCTGACACTGGCAACCCGGGCCGGCGCCTTCGCGTGCAACGTCTGCCACAGCAAGAACCTCAAGATGGTGGCCATGCACAAGGCGCTCCGGGGGCAGAACTGTTTCGGATGCCACAAGATGGGTGAAAAACTGATGGGAAAAGCACAGCCGAAGGACAAAGAGGCCCTGCTGAAGCGGAGGGCAACGGAGGCTGAATGCCTGCCGTGCCATGGGAAGAAATAAGCGAGCCTGAACGTAGGAAGCCCCGAGCCCCTTGACGGGACCGGGGCTTCCTGAGAATATCCGCGATCTACTCGAGCACCCTCACCTCGCCGTCGTCACCTCGGCAACAGCCTCGGCGAATTCGGTGGCCGGAGGTGCACCGCCCACGCCACTCCCCTTGGCCCCAATCTTGACCCCCCGCGCTCCCGCACCCACGTCCTGCGATCTGCCCAGTATCTCGTACACCCCGCCCGACACAGCCGTTTCAATCTCGCCCAGCGGTGCGGTTGCGGCGTAGACGGTCACCCCTTCAGGCCCAAAGGGGGGGGTGACCTCCAGGTCGAAGCGGTCGCCGTTGCCGGGCAGCTCGTAGACCACGCCGCCGTTGAAGTAGTTCTCCCGCCGAAAGGGGTTGGGGAGCAGCTGGATCAGCTTGCCACCGGCGTCCCGGTAGACCACCCGACCGTAGAACGGCTTGTTGGCCTTGAGAAAGATCTTGATCCGTTCCCCCTGCTTGTATGCTTTCCGGTCGCTCCAGACCTTGACGCTGAGCGGCGCGGCCGGGTCATCGGTCGATGTTTTCTGCGACGCCGCAGCAATGGCCTTCTGATCGGGGGTCACTTCCACCTTGAGCCGTATCCCGAAGCAGTCGCCGCTTGCGGCGTCCTTGTGCCACCCCTTTTCCAGTTCCTGGAGCACGGCCACCCGGGCATTGGCATAGGCGCTGATCAGGTCGCTCTCCAGGGCCGCGTCTTTGACGCGTGTCTCGCTCCTGATGTAGGTGGCGGCGTATTCGGCTGCCTGGCGCTTGGCATCCTTCAGGGCCAGTTGCTCCGTCTCCTTGCGGGACTTGTCGTCCCCCATGCAGGCAGAGCCGCTGGACTCGGTGATGACCGACTGGGAGGCGTGAAGGTCAGCACCAAGTACGAGCAGCAGGAGACCTGTAATGGCCATGTATTTCATGAGGCCTCTCCTCTACACGAGCGCAAAATCACCCTTCTCGTGTCCTTGGGTTTGAGCCAGAGTCGCCATGGGCGACATGTTCATGGGGTGGCTGCATTCAAGGTGCTTTCTGACCTCAAAGCTCCTTGAGCTCCCCTCGGACGAGCATGATATACAGGCCATCCGCCTTTGCGTTTTCAGCCAGTGTACCATCCTCAAGATCAAAGGAAGGCGCCCCTTGCCATCCTAATTTTGCAGCCATCCCCACACCAACGGTCCAATATCTCCAATCCTGATAACTGGTAAACGTCTCCTGGATGACCGCAAGAGGCTTGAGATTGTTCTCGGATGCAACCTTTTGGGCGGTGTTGTAAAGCGACTTATAGTCATCGATCCTGGGAACACGCCATCCGGTCTGTCCCGCGTAGTTTCTATCGTTCATCAGTTTCGCGAAACTCAATGCCTCCGCGTGGGTCACCTTACCCCCGGAAACATTGCCGTTTCTGACCCACATAAGGCCAGTCCTGGCATCTGTCACGGTCAAATCAGCCTGCACAAAACTCTTACCAATTTTCTTATGGGCAGCAGCACCAGCCATCTGTTCCGGCTTTGGAATCATGGCAACCTGTTGCAGCGCACCGGAGCCCTCCCTGGCCCCTGAAGGTTTCTCCACAACCCGCTGGGCCGACTCCCTGCCGAAAGCCTCCTGGGCCTGGCGGGCCTTTGCGGCCTTCTCTTCTATCTGCCGCGCCCGCTCCTCCGCTTGCAAGAATTTTGCCTCCAATTCGCGCATGCGGCGCTCCTGCTCTGCCCGCTCCCGTGCCAACCGTTCCCGTTCAGCCACCTCCTGGGCCT
>DATBXI010000163.1:0-2034 GCA_036514355.1 Desulfuromonadaceae bacterium | reverse complement strand
CATTCCGAGCAGGCCGTCGAAGCCCGGGTGGGCACCGTTGGTCGGCATGATGGCCACCTCGGCCCCCTGCTTCAGCTTCGGCCCCACGGCCAGGTAATCCACCCTGGTCCGGAAGGTTTGCACCACCCTGCCGTCCGCCACCCGCGACAGCTGCTGTTGGGTGTTGGCAGGCCTGATGCCCAGACGGTTGGCCAGGTCACCGGAGATCATGGTGGTGCTGGCTCCGGTGTCCAGGAGCAGCCAGGCATCCACCGTAGTGTTGCGATAGCTGAACCGGACCGGCACCAGCACCTGGTTGTTCCTGACCGTCACCCCCGTGGTCCTGCCAGCGGCGCCCTGCGGCGCGCCCCGGGTGATCCGGGTCTGTTTGCGGAACCGCTTGGGGATCTTCCCCTCATCGTCCACCACGACGATTGTGCCGTTCTCGTCCGTGTACTGGAAGAGATCCGCCTGCCCAATCAGGGGACAGAACAGCAGCAGGATGAGGAGCAGCGTGAGGGGCCTGGCCATGACGTTCATACCTCCGGGGTATCATCCTTATCCGGTCGCTCCGCTATCCAGTAGGTTTGCTTGTGCAGCGTGCGGGTCAACTCCGCCAGCCGCTCTTCCGCGGCGGCCCGCGTCGGGAAGTTTCCCACCAGAAAACGGTTGGCGTTGTCGTCCTGCCGCCAGAGTTCGAACTGCATGGGACCTCCGCCGCACCTGTCTGCGGCCTCCCCTACTTGTCCTCCGGAGGCCCGGGAAAACAGACGTTATGGGGCAGGTTGGCCTTGGCGCCGCATTTCAGGCACACCGTGGTAGGATTGTCGGTCAGGTGCTGCACCTCCCGAAACAGCCCCATCTGGCTGAGCCAGCAGATGTGTCCCTTGTGCATCTCGCCGCAGTTGCACACCATTTCGGAATAATCTTTATCCTGTTGCTCCGCCATGTGATCCTTTCTGAACCCCCCTTGCACCTTCGCGGGGCTGGTGTGGAGTCCTCGGCCGCCTGCCGGGCAGCAGGGTCATTATAGCATCGATTCCTCCCACCGGGTGCTTTTTCGTGGCGCACCAGACTGGGGGTCTAGTGGTCGCTTTGAGCACTCTTTGCCCCAATTGCCGCGAAGTAACAATGGCATCTTGGCGTCAAATACGCTATAGTACATCCATGGAAAAGTCACTACTCGAAACCAATCCTTACCTAAAGGACCCGGCCACTCGTACCAGATCATTGGACCGCAATGTCGTTACCTCGTCTGCCATCGAGGGAATCCGGGTGACCCGCAGTGCAATAAGCGGCCGTTTTGTGGCCTGTTCTGAGGTTGACAAAAAATCCGCTAAGCTGCCAAAGTCATCTCGATGATATCCGCAAACAGCCGCTTCATCGGCTGATAGTCCCTGTCCATACCCAAACGAACCGCTGCAAAATACTCCTCGCGCTTGTCGCCATCGAGCAGGCTAAAATCCAGCACTGGCAGGCCGGCTTGTAATGCCATCAACGTCGCCAGCATGCGTCCTAACCGCCCATTACCCTCGCGAAACGGGTGGATAAGCATCAACTCCACATGCACCTCTGCAAGTGCATGGGCAATCTCGTCGCGGTTTTCAAATCGACAGGGGGTGTACCTGCTTAGTTGGTTACGCTCAAATTCAGCCATCAACGCAGGCAGAAACTGAGCCTGTGCGAAATTGAATCCCCCTTTGTTGATGTTGACGGAACGAAGTTGTCCGGCCCAGGGATAGATGTCTTTCAGCCAGAGTCGGTGCATTGCGCAGATATCTTCTACAGTAAACGATTGGTCGCTCGCCACTTCACCGAGCAGCTTTTTCTGCGCCCGCCATAAGGCGTTCGTTTCCGTTTCGCCCATTTCCACAGGATCGATGATACCGCGTTTGTTCCGCAGCACCGTGCTGTTAGAGCCAGGCTCAAACTGATCTTCTGGGAGGTGTGATGTGTCGTAACGGTCTCTCATATTTTGCTTCCGACCATAGTACGGTAACGTCAATACGGGCGCAACTGTGCCCCACCGCCGATGTGCCAGTGGAGGTGCTTGGA
>DATBXI010000162.1:0-7838 GCA_036514355.1 Desulfuromonadaceae bacterium | reverse complement strand
CCTGCCGTATCCGCCCCGCTTCCGTCGAATAGACGAGTGTTGAGTTGTGTGAGTGTTTCATCCTATTACCCGGATCAGATAAAGATCGAAAAAAAGCCAGTTACCACGGAGGACGCAGAGGACACGGAGGAACGTCAGAGGACATGCGGAGGCTTTGGGGAGCAGGCCAAATCGATGTTTTTTGTTCCTCCTCGTTTTTCCTCAGTGTCCTCCGTGGTAACGCTTTTGATTCTTTGATGTTTTATTTGCCCCAATCCCTGGAATACCGGAAATCCCGGTCAATGGTCCGGTTGGATACTTTGGCGATCACCGGCAGGCGCCGCTTGAAATGGGAATTCTGAACCTTTTTGTAAATCGTGTCTATGAATTCCGGGCTGAATCCCGAAGCTGCCAGTTCGTCCCGGGTCAGGCGCAGGTCCACCATGCGGTAGAGCAGTTCGTCCACCTGGCGGTAGGAGAAGCCCAACTCCTCCTCGTCGGTCTGGCCTGCCCACAGGTCGGCTGAAGGTTTCTTCTCGACCACCGCGGCCGGCACTCCCATGGCCTCGGACAGCTGCCAGACCTGGCTCTTGTACAGATCGCCGATGGGGTTGAGGGCGCTGGCCATGTCGCCGAACAGGGTGCCGTATCCCAGCAGCAACTCGGTCTTGTTGCTGGTCCCCAGTACCAGGGCGCCGTGCAGGGCCGAGTGGTCGAAGAGGATCGTCATTCGTTCGCGGGCCATCTTGTTGCCGCGCCGCATGTTGTCCGCATCGGGGAACTGGTCGAAGTAGGCGTCCACCATGGGGGTGATGGGGACCAGGGAGAAGTTCACCCCGCAGGCCTGGGCCACCAGCCGGGCATGGGCCTCGCTCTCCGGGTTGCTGGACTTGTAGGGCATGCAGATGGCGTGGACGTTCTCGGGTCCGAGCGCCTCGGCGGCGATGAACGCCACCAGGGCCGAGTCGATACCGCCCGACAACCCCAGCACTGCCCGTCTGATCCCTACCTTATGCACCTCATCTCGTACAAAACCGGTCAGAATACGTCGTAACAATTCGGCATTGGCTGTCAATCCCGCCATCAGAGCCCCCTTTCCCGCTCGATACGTCTGAGTTCACCCATGGTCACGAACAGGTTTTCATCCCTCAGCATGGGGGAAAAGATCCGTTCTCGCCGGAGCGCGCCCTCATCTACCGTTGCGCTCACGCAGTCCTCCTCCAGCAGGCTCCCCCTGACAATCGACTCCCCCGAAGGTGCGACGTATTCCGACCCACCCCAGAAGTTGACCCCGTCTTCGTACCCCACGCGGTTACAGTACAGCACGCGGCAGTTGAGGAATAGGGCGGTGGTGGCGGTGAGCTTTTGCCAGGCAAGGGCCGATCCCAGGGTGTCTCCCTCCACGCCACGCCCGGGGCTGCTGGAGAGGCAGAGCAGGGTGGTGGCGCCGTCCATGGCCAGAATATAGGAAGCGGACAGGTGCCACATGTCTTCGCAGATCAACATGCCCATGCGGCCGAATTTCGTGTCAAAGGCCCGGAAACGCTCGCCTCGAGCCATGTAGCGCTGCTCGTCGAACAGGCCGTAGGTGGGGAGATAGACCTTGCGGTGCAGGCTGAGAATCTCCCCTCCCTCCAGGTAGAGAGCCGAGTTGAAGAAGCGGTAGTCGTCCGTGACCTCCACGAAGCCGATACTGATGGAGATGCCGCGGGAGAGTTCCGTCAGCCGCCGGATCTCGGGCGAATCCAGCCGTAAGGCCACTTCGGGCACCAGGTCCTTGAGGAAGTAGCCGGTCAGGGCCAGTTCGGGAAAAACCACCAGATCGGCCCCGGTCTGCCTGGCCTGCTGGATGCGCTCCTCGATGAGCACAAGGTTATCGGTGACACAGCCGAGCTTGGGTTTGATCTGGGCCAGAACGGCCGTAAAATCCATGGTGTCCTCCTTTAGTACGCCACGTCGAATGCATTTACAATATGCTCTACCGCATGCCGCCCGTTGCCGTCAAGCATGACGGCGATCACGTCGAAGCGTGCAGTGGCATCCTGTTGCCGCTTGTTCGCCAGCCAGGTCAGGGCGGCCTTTGATATCTGGCGCTGCTTGAAGGGAGTCACCGCCAGCTGGGGCACCCCGAAGGAGAGGTTACGACGGGCCTTGACCTCCACGAAGACCAGGCTCTTGCTCTTCGGGTCGCGGGCCACGATGTCCACCTCGCCCCCACGGCAGCGGAAGTTGCGCTCCAGGATGCAATACCGCTTCCCTTCCAGGAAAGCGGCGGCCACCTGCTCGCCCAGGCGGCCTATGCCCTTGTTATCCGTGGGGAGCGGATCAGTGCCCGGTTCGGGGTCTTTGCCGAACCACCTCACGGCTGCTGCTCCAGAAAATCCCCGTCATCGAAGCACCCGGCGTTGTTCAGTCCCCTGATGCGGTAGTACTTGTCCAACTCCTCCTCGAAGCGGTGCCGGTCGATGGGGGGGATTCGGATGCCGTCGCCGCTGGAGCCGGGCTCGGAGAAGAAACGTTCCGGCAACATGTCGTCCCTGCGGGAGAAGCCGTTGGCGCAGTTGTAGAAACGCTCGGTGAGCACGATGCGCCGGCCGATCTCCTTCAGCCGCTGGGGCGAGTATTCCACACCGGTGACGGCAGTCAGCAGTTCGGCGTACTCCTCCAGGCTGGCGCCGAAGAAGGAGAATTTGCAGGCCACCAGGGAATCCACGGCGGCATTGGTGTCCTCGGCGATAGTGATGATGCGCGCCTTGCCGGAAAAGGAGAAGCGGTCGGTCGGCACCGGCTTGCGCAGGATCTCGTGGGCAATGGGATAGGCCCGCAGATGGCAGCCGCCCCTGCCGCTGGTGCAGTAGGCCAGCGCCATGCCGTAGGCGCCCCGCGGGTCGTAGGCCGGCAGTTCCAGGGATTTGACGCTCATGGAAAGCTCCGGCCGGCCCAATTGTTCCGCCAGGCGGCGCGACCCGAGGGCCAGCAATTCACCCGCGCCCCGGGTCAGGGCCATGTCTTCAAGCAGGCCGGGTATCTCCTCCGCCAGCGGGAACTTCCCCCTGATCTCGCCCCAGGCCGCCAGGGTGGCGGCGGCACTGATGGTGTCCAGCCCCAGTTCGTTGCAGACGTGATTGGAGCGGATGATGGCGGTCAGGTCGTCTACGTTGTTGAGGGCACCGAAGTGGGAGACCGTCTCGTACTCCGGCAGGTGCTCCCCTGCGGGCGTGGATTTCTTGCACTGGATCGGGCAGCCGTAGCAGCCGTCCTTTTTTGCCCCACAGGCGGCCTTGATTGCCGGGCCGGAGTAGTTGGCGGAGCGTTCGAAAAAGGTCTTGCGGAAGTTTTCGGTGGGGGCCATGCGGCGCTGCGCCATCAGGTCCACCAACACCGGAGTGCCGAATTCGGCGATCCCCAGAGCGCCGAAGGTGACCGGAGAGGCCTTGAAGAGCCGCATCACGTCGGCCCGGGCCTTGTCGAACATCTGGGGATCGGCGATCCCGGTTGAGTGGTCGCCGTCCACCACCACCGCCTTGAGGCGCTTGGACCCCATGACTGCGCCCAGACCGCCACGGCCAACCGAGTTGCCTTCACCCATCATGATGTTGGCGAACAGCACACCGTTTTCACCGGCCGGGCCTATGGCGGCCACGCTGCCCCGCCCCTTGAGGGCGGCGACCGTCGCGGGAATCGTCGTGCCCCACAGTTCGGGACAGGGGAGGAGCTCCACACCCTCGGGGCGGATGGCCAGGGCGACAGGTGCGGGACTGTGGCCGGTGATGACCAGGGCGTCGAGCCCGGCCGCTTTCAGGCGCCAGGCAAAGCGGCCGCCGGCCGAGCAGTCGTAGATGGTCGAGGTCAGGGGGGAGCGGGAGACGACCGAGAGGCGGGCCGCGGTGGGGGCGGAGGTGCCGCACAGGGGGCCGACGGCAAAGATCAGAGGCATGGCCGGGTCGAACGCGTCGAGATGGAAGCTGTCGCGCATCAGGCGCACACCCAGGCCGCGTCCCCCCAGGTATTCCGTGAGCCACTGTCGGGGAATCTCCCCGCGTTGCGCGATCCCGGTGGTCAGATCCACCCGCAGCACTGTTCCGGTCCAGCCGTACATGGATAGTTTGCAACCTCGAAACTTCACGGTATATTTTACGTAACTTCTCTTCAGACGGAGGGAAGAGGGTGGCAGCAGTTGCGTCCGCTACCTCGTCACACCTGCCACATGCGGACCCTCTCCATGAAAGGGGGAGCAATGCCCGTTCATTCCGGCTTCAGCAGGATCTCCGCCACCTCGTCGCAGGACGCAGCCAGGCGGTCGGCCTCTTGCACCTCCTCCGGACCGCCGTAACCCCAGGCACAGCCGATGGTTGTGATGCCTGCCTGCTTGCCTGCCCGGATGTCGTTGATGCTGTCTCCCACCATGACCGTCTCTGCCGGGATGGCGCCGAAGCGTTCCATGGTCTGCAGCAGGGGGAGGGGGGAGGGTTTCATCTCGGGGAAGCTGTCGCCGCCGCAGATGGCTTCGAAGCAACCCGCGATTCCCAGTGTCTCCAGGATGAGCCGGCTCAGGGCCTCCTGCTTGTTGGAAATGACCGCCAGGCGAAAGCCGTTCGCTGCCAACGTGTTCAGCATGTCCCGGGCGCCGGGGTAGAGCCTGCTTTTGTCGGCGATATGGGCGCTGTTGAACTCCACGAACAGTTTGAGCCCTCGCTCGATATGGTCGGGCGACTGGGTGTCCAGCGCCCGCTGAACGAGGTTGCGCGCCCCGCGCCCCACCAGGAGGCGCACCGAGGCGGACGGGAGTGCTATCCGGCCAAACCCGGCCAACATGTGGTTGACGGCGTCGGTCAGGTCTTCCAGCGAATCCACCAGGGTGCCGTCCAGGTCGAACAGAACGGTCCCACGGATCATGGGCGCTTCACTTTGACGGGAGTGTCGGTCGCGGGCAGGACTATGACCGGCTTGGTTGCAGGGCGGTAGAGCAGGAAGGTTTTGCCCAGGATCTGGGCGACATCGGCACAGCAGGCTTCGGCCAGTGTGACAGCGGCTTCGTTCTTGTCCAGCAGGCAACTCTCCAGCAGCTTGACCTTGATCAGCTCGTGATGGTCAAGGGCGGCGTTTGCCTCGGCGATCAGGGGCTGCTCGATCTCCCGCTTGCCGATCTGGATCACCGGTTTGAGGCTGTGCCCGAGGGCGCGCAGGTGGCGTTTCTGTTTTCCCGTCAGCATCGGTGTGTCTCCTCGCATATGCCTCGTTGATGAGTGCATTGATTCGTGTATAGCATAGCGGGACACAGGCTGGCAAACCCAATTGCTCCGCAGGGATGCGTCGGAAGCATTGTAAGGTTACAATTGTGTCACCCCCGCATGAAAAAGGATATACATTTTTTGATATTCGTGCTATGAAATCACCATTTTGCCGTGTACTGGCGCATGCGAGGCCAGCAGGAGCTTTGTGAATGAATCCGAATAAGTACCCGATTTCCTCCGCACTGACGTCGTTCAATACGGAAACGGTTGCCCCGGTCATAGACCCCCCTAAAAAACCTGTCACCAAGGTGCATCACCTGCCCCCCTCCATCTGGAAGAAGATGGTCGGGGATGCCAAAAGCCCGCTGGACAAGGCTATTGAGCGGACGCGGGATTTCTTCTTTCGCGAGCAGTTGCCCGACGGCTACTGGTGGGCCGAATTGGAGTCCAACGTTACCATCACGGCCGAGTACGTCATGCTGTTCCATTTTCTGGGCATGGTGGACAAGGTGCGCGAACGCAAGATGGCCAACTACATCCTCAGCAAGCAGACCGCAGAGGGGTGCTGGACCATCTGGTACGGCGGCCCCGGAGACCTCTCCACCACCATCGAGGCCTACTTCGCGCTCAAGCTGGCCGGTTATCCGGCCGACCATCCGGCCATGCGCAAGGCCCGGGATTTCATCCTGGAAAACGGCGGCATCATCAAGGCCCGGGTCTTCACCAAGACCTTCCTGGCGCTGTTCGGCGAATTCGCCTGGTTCGGCGTCCCCTCCATGCCGATCGAGCTGATGCTCCTGCCCAACTGGGCCTATCTCAACATGTACGAGTTCTCCAGCTGGTCGCGGGCCACCATTGTTCCCCTCTCGGTGGTGATGGCCGAACGGCCGGTGCGTAAGCTCCCCCCCTGGGCACGGGTGCAGGAGCTGTACGTCCGTCCGCCGCGACCGGCCGACTACACCTTTTCCAAGGAAGATGGCATCCTTACCGGCAAAAACTTTTTTATCGGGGTGGACCATCTGCTCAAGGTCTACGAGTCGAGTCCGATCCGGCCGTTCATGAAGCGGGCCACAGCCATGGCCGAAAAGTGGATCCTGGACCATCAGGAGCCGACCGGCGACTGGGGCGGCATCCAGCCGGCCATGCTCAACTCCATCCTGGCCCTGCACTGCCTGGGGTATGCCAACGACCACCCTGCGGTGGTCAAGGGATTGGATGCGCTGGCCAATTTCTGCATCGAGGACGACGAGAGCCTGGTACTGCAGGCCTGCGTGTCGCCGGTGTGGGATACGGCCCTGGCGCTGGTAGCCATGCAGGAGGCCGGCGTTCCCGCCGACCATCCGGCGCTGGTCAAGGCGGCCCAGTGGCTTTTGGACCTGGAGGTGCGCCGCAAGGGGGACTGGCAGGTCAAGTGTCCGGACCTGGAGCCGGGCGGCTGGGCCTTCGAGTTTCTCAACGACTGTTACCCCGACGTGGACGACTCCGGCTTCGTTATGCTCGCCATCAAGGACGTCAAGGTGCGGGATAAGAAGCACAAGGAACAGGCCATCAAGCGCGGCATCAACTGGTGCCTGGGGATGCAGAGTCAGAACGGCGGGTGGGGCGCATTCGACAAGGACAACACCAAGCACCTGCTCAACAAGATTCCCTTTGCCGACATGGAGGCCCTGATCGATCCGCCCACGGCGGACCTGACCGGCCGCATGCTGGAGTTGATGGGGAACTTCAGCTACGGCAAGAGCCATCCTGCCGCCGTGCGCGCCCTGGCGTTCCTTCGGGAGGAGCAGGAGCCGGAAGGTCCCTGGTGGGGCCGCTGGGGGGTCAATTACCTCTACGGCACCTGGTCGGTGTTGTGCGGCCTGGAAGCCATAGGCGAGGACATGACCCAGCCCTATATCAAGAAGGCGGTCAACTGGATAAAGTCCCGGCAGAACATGGACGGCGGCTGGGGCGAGGTGTGCGAGTCGTACTGCGACCGTGCGCTCATGGGGAACGGGCCGAGCACCCCTTCCCAGACCGGCTGGGCGCTGTTGTCGCTCTTCGCGGCGGGGGAGGCCAACTCCAAGGCCGCGGCCCGCGGGATCGAATACCTGCTGGCCACCCAGAAGCAGGACGGCACCTGGGACGAGGACGCCTTCACCGGTACCGGATTCCCCAAATTCTTCATGATCAAGTACCATATCTACCGCAACTGTTTTCCGCTTACGGCCCTGGGCAAGTACCGCCGCCTGACCGCGGAGGGCGGGGAGAAGGAATAGCGCACCCCCGGCAGCATCATAGCGTTTCGCAGGGAAGCCCCGAGTTTGCCGCATCCGGGGCTTTCACCATTTTATGAAGATGAAAACATTCGTCACCGGGGCAACCGGTTTCATAGGCGCAAGCATCGTCAGGGAGCTGTTGAAGGACGGCCGGGAGGTGCGCGCACTGGTACGGCCCGGCTCGGATACCGCAAACCTGGCCGGACTGGATGTGGAGGTGTGGCGCGGCGACCTGCGCGACCGCTCCAGCCTTGTGCAGGGGTTGCAGGGGTGTGACGTGCTCTATCACGCTGCCGCGGATTATCGCCTCTGGACGAGAACCCCGGAAGAGATGTACCGTATCAACGTGGAGGGCACGGCCGCCATC